>JBJTQS010000074.1:0-2633 GCA_046075765.1 Bacteroidota bacterium | reverse complement strand
ATTTACGATTCAAAATAGCGAGGTCAGCATTTATGGCTCCCGCAGGGGCTTCCAGTTTCGACTTGTAAATATTACGGAACGACATGGCCAATTTGTATGCAGGATCCGACTGCAACTGTTTCAGTTTTTTGGAGGAGAAGCCAGTAAGAAAGGCTTGTAGTTTCAGCGAGTCGGAGAACAGGCTTTTTGTGTAAACAAACGTTCCCGCAGTTCCAAAATCACCTTTGTACTTTGCTTGCAGATTAATCAGCTCTGAAGGATGATAGGCCGGATCTACCTCCGAAAAGAACATGCCCATCATGGCAACAAATAGTTTTTGGTCTGTGCCAGCATCCAAATCCTTGTAAAACCCTCCCGATGTTTTAAGTAAACGCGCAGCCTCTTCGCTCACCGCCTTCTCATCATAAGGCTTGGCAGCCGCAAGGGTCTCTAATTTGTTGAATGCAGATGCATAGCGCAGCATCTCCACACCATAAGCCGCTTCGTTGATATAGTCAATCGCTTTAGAGAATGGCGCCAACTCTTCATATTGCCTACGCATCAAATCCAGTATGTCGGAGTATGCTTTTTTTCCATTTGATTTAGCCCAATCTACAAATGATTTCTCAAACGCTTGTTTGTTTTGGATGGTGTTCAAACGCGTTAATCCTTTTTGTTCGCCTTGCCATTTTTTCCATGCGTTGGCAATACTGGCTTGCTTGGCAGCGTATTGGATTCGCAGTTTGTCGCTCGACCGCATGGCTGCATCAATGATTTCCAATCGTGCAGTACGGATGGCGATACGCGCAGGGTTATTAACCTCCATGATGTTCTTAACAGCATAAGAGGAGATGTATTGCGTAGTGCGGCCTGGGAATCCATATACCATGGTGAAATCGCCAGGCTGCACGCCTTTCAAAGAGATGGGGAAGTGGTGTCGGGGTTTGAAAGGCACATTGTCTTTGGAGTATTCGGCAGGCTTATTGTCGGGCCCTGCATAAACGCGAAACAATGCGAAATCTCCTGTGTGTCTGGGCCACATCCAATTGTCGGTGTCTCCACCGAACTTCCCAATAGAAGATGGGGGTGCGCCAACCATTCGAACATCCTTGAAAGTTTCCGTTACGAAAAGGTAAAACTGATTGCCATTGAAAAATGGCCTAACATTGGCTCCATAGTGAGTGCCTTCGGTTGCTTTCTTCTCCAAAAATCCCGACATGTCTTTGATGGTTTTTTCGCGGTCAGATTCCGACATTTCGGGCGTGATCTTGCCGATGATTTGTGCGGTAACATCTTCGATTCTGATGATGAAGGTGACCGATAATCCGGGGCATGCCAGCTCTTGATCTTGAGTCATGGCCCAGAATCCATATTTCAGGTAATCGTTTTCCAGCGAGCTATGCGATTGGATCTGCGAGAATCCGCAATGGTGATTGGTAAGTAGCAGTCCTTTGTCGGAAATGATTTCACCGGTACATCCGCCTCCGAACAACACCACCGCGTCTTTCATGCTGGAGTTGTTAACGCTGTATATGTCTTCTGCCGATATGCGCATACCTTTGGCTTTCATATCGGGCTCATTCAGTTGTTTGAGGAAGATGGGTAGCCACATGCCTTCATCAGCGAAAGCAACTACGCGGACCAACAGCAGCAGCGAGAGTAAGATGGATTTTTTCATATCGGTTTTTAGGTTGTGATAAAGCAAAAGGGACGGCTTTCGCCATCCCTTTCAAAATTAGTTAAAACGGAATAAAATCCCTTAGAAAGGGAGGTCGTTGTTGGTGCCTGTGTTTCCGCCATCAAAAGTACCTGAAGCCATTTCTGGCTCTTGGTTACGAGGCGCGGCAGCTCCGCTACCCATGCTTTCCACTCTCCAGGCTTTGATATCGGTGTACCAACGGCCGTTGTATTCACGAGATTCTACGTTGAACGACACTTTCACATCGGTACCTGGTTGAACAGATTTCAGGACGTCTGTTTTGTCGCCCCAAAGCATGATGCATACTTTCTTGGGGTAGTTTCCGTCCATGTATTCAATGACGAAATACTGCTTTTTCCATTGCTGACCGGTCCTTCCCTCACCGGATTCCATTGGAAGGATCTGGATTACTTTTCCAGAGAGCTCTAATGATTTGTTTTCTAACGACATGTTTTTTAATTAGTTAAGATAATTTATTTCACTCCCATAAAGATACGAAAATCCAATTTGAATTATATGCCAGCAAACGAAAATTAAACGTTTAAATTTTTGGCTTAGAATAGGTGCCAGTGGCTGCCCCTATGGTTTCTCGCAACCAAGCTTTGCGCGAACAAACCCTTCCTCTTGGTTTCTCGCAAAGATTCGCAAAGTTGCTCGCTAAGGGCGCAAAAGGACTTTATTTAATAAAGAACCCCATTGCGTTTTGTGCATTTCTCTTTGCGGCTTTCGTGTGATAGAAGTTCTATGGTTGTTTCTCGTAAAGAAATCACAAAGTTTTTCGCAAAGGGGCCGCAAAAGATTTTTATTTACTGAATCTCTTTGCGTTTTTAGCGTTACACTTTGCGCACTTCGCGTGAAAAAAAGAACTTTTTTCGAAAATAATTATTGATAAAACATCTTAATCAACTCTACAGATAAACTAATTACTTTTTGTCACTTTTTGCTTGCCCAAAAA
>JBJTQS010000073.1:0-3967 GCA_046075765.1 Bacteroidota bacterium | reverse complement strand
GGCGGTTCGATTATCCTGATGTCGCATTTAGGCAGACCTAAGGATGGGCCGGCAGAAAAATATTCGCTTAAGCATGTGGTTTCAGAGTTATCAAGCCTGATCAACCGTTCAGTGAATTTTGTTGATGATTGCATGGGGGCTGCATCTGTATGTAAAAGCCTAAAACCCGGTGATGTATTGCTATTAGAAAACCTTCGCTTTTATAAAGAAGAGGAAAAAGGAGATGCTGATTTCGCTAAGAAGCTTGCCGATTATGGAGACTTCTATGTGAATGATGCCTTCGGCACTGCTCATAGGCGACATGCTTCCACAGCCGTGGTTGCCGAATATTTTGCAGGTAAAAGATGTGCAGGTTTTTTGATGGCTGATGAAATTCAAAATGCACAGAAAGTTTTGGAGGGGGCCAAACGACCTTACACCGCTATTACAGGAGGCGCAAAAGTATCAGACAAGATTCTGATCATTGAACAGCTTTTGGAGCGCGTAGACAATTTGATTATCGGAGGCGGTATGGCTTATACTTTTTTCAAGGCTATGGGCGGACGTATCGGTTCTTCGCTCTGCGAGGAGGATAGACTTCAAAACGCATTGGACATTTTAGAGATGGCCCAAAAGAAAAGTGTTAAGATTTTATTACCCGTTGACTCGGTAGTTGCAGACTCACTCAGCAACGAAGCGGCACATCATGTTTGCAAATCGGACCAGATAGAAGCCGGTTGGATGGGTTTGGATATCGGACCTGAGGCTTCGCAATCATTTGCAGCAACCATTCAGAATTCAGCCACGCTGCTTTGGAATGGACCAATGGGCGTTTTCGAAATGTCGAATTTTGAAAACGGCACTCGAACCATTGCTCATGCTGTTGCAGATGCCACCAGCAAAGGCGCCTACTCTCTAATAGGCGGTGGCGATAGTGCGGCAGCAGTTAACAAGTTCGGATTTGCCGATCGTGTTTCCTATGTGTCTACCGGAGGTGGTGCTTTGTTGGAATTCCTTGAAGGGAAAAAACTTCCCGGAGTCGAGCTGTTACTTGTTGACTGATTCGGCTGCTCCGAAGTTTTCGTTGAATTCTTCTTTGACGTCCTGGATAACGGGGGTAATGAAGGATGATGTGGAGAGCACGTAAGGATACAACAGCGATTCTTTTCTTGCTTTCTCAGGAATCAAATTCACATTTCCTTCAAATGGTTTGATGAGCCAGAACAAAACGGATACTGCGATTGCAAATTTGAATATTCCCAGCACGGCTCCGGCAATCTTATTGAAAACGTTAAGCGATGTGATTTTCAAAACCGCCTCCATCAAACGTGCGTAAAAAATAAAGATCAATAAAATGGCTGCCAAAACCAACAGAAAGGAAATGAAGTGCAATACACCTGGACCGGCGTCCATCACTTTAGAGAGCAACCCATAAACCAAGTCAGAACATTTGAAACCGAGATAAATGCCAATGATGAGTCCCAAAATCATGGCGATTTCAAACAGCAATCCCTTTTGGAATCCCGCGTATGCGCCATAAAGCAATGGCACGCAAATAATGGCATCAAAGAAATTCATCGGCTGAACTCGTAACGTCCTGTGGGTATCGTACTGAATCCGTGTGAAGCGGCCGTACGATCCATCGAATTGATAACCACTCGTTCAAAGTTATCCGATTTTCGCACGCCGCGTTCTTCCAGCATGCGATTCAATTGCGATTGACGATCGAGTGGCAAATGCAATCTCAACTTGGCAAGAATAGACTTTCTGTTCTCGCGCATGGAGCTGACATATTCTTTCATGGCACCATCAAACCCCGCTGCAGATGAATCAGGGATGGAATTGATAGCCTTGTCAGGGATATTATTAGATGAACGGTAATAATCAATGATATCCCATTTGCCGTTTTGAAACTGATACCCATCTGATATCTTATGAAACAACCTTGATTCGAAAGTCATGAGATTCGCTTGCTTTGTTTTTTCATCAACCATAGCCATCAGCTTCACTCGCTCACCTCCTCCTTTTCCATAGCCGATGTAGGTCGCCGTCAACTCCTTGGATAATTTGAACAGTTGACTTGAATCAGGAGTTGTTACAATAATGGGAGGGCGTTTATGTATGATAATCTCATGAGCACTTCCACCAGTGAGTCTGGCGATATTACGCCATCCCGATTTCTCTTCTGGCATTTCGCGGGCAGAACGGCAGTAAAGCGTATTGATTACAATCCCTTCTTTAATCGCCAAGTCACATGCATCGTTATAGGTAAAAGGACCTAAATCAACCCTTCCATTTCCAACCAAGTAGATGACCTTCATTGCATCTGGCTCTGAGCTCCATTCAAGACCGCGCACACAAGTACGAAGGGCCATGCCAACCATCTGATCTCCTTTTTCGATATAAGGTTGTAGTTTGTACAATTCATGGCTCAATAAGTCGAAATCACTGGTCAGGCCTTTGATAATTTTCACATAGCCTGTTTTGGCTCCGAAACTTGGCCTAGAGAAACCTACCACAGCTATACGAAGACGAGGCGATGGCCGATACTCATTCACTTGATTCACAATTTCCCAATACCGCTCCCTGATATCGTCCAATATACCATTGGAGCTGCCCGACAAGTCCACGCAAAACACTACGTCAATTGGCTTAACGGGATCGATTTTCTCTTCAAGGCCTGTGGTCTTGAAAATCACTCCGAAAAACAAACAAAAGGATATGAAAATCTTGATTTTCATTAGTTTAGATTGCTTTATTTACTGATTGAAATCTAAGTATCAATGAGTTTAGCAAATTTATCCTTGAATTACAGCTAGGTATACGTAGCCCTGACTAATTTTGTTAACACTATGGACCTAAAAAGTATAGAGGAGATTCGAGCGGATTGGGGACGGCTAATAAACACCGTTGAGAGGCGATTTGGGGTTGAGGCGGACTTACAGGGTGTACTGTTCATCATCGGTATGCAAGAACTCGGACAAGGTCCTAGGGCATTTTCCAAGAGTGAGAAGCAAGACCTGATGCATATTGCTACCTGCAGGCTTTTGAGTTATTACGGATACTATTTACTTACAGGTAACGATAAAGATGGTTGGCCTCATTGGGAGTTGACTGAAAAACTGCCACCCTTGTCACTGAAGGAACAGGATTTGATTTTGAAAAAATCCGCTTTGCGTTATTTCAGGGAGGCTGGAGTTATCTAATTACCAAGGTTTTGGTAACCGTTTTAGACTGTTCCAATCTAACAAAATCACGGGCAGAAAGTGCACCTTTTTCTGCCTCGGCAATCAACACCGCTTCCAAATCGAAAGAAAAATAAGCCTGACCAGACCCATCAGTTAGCTGCTCCACATTGACAGAAGCCTGCACCCCATTAACGGGATTGCTCACGCTATCTTGTCTGAGGACAACCATTGCACCTGAGATTGGACGACCTAATGTATCCTTGACAGTAATCACCGCTTCTGCAGGTCCTTCCTTTTTGCAGGAGGAGGTAAACGATACCACTACAGTAGAAAACAAAACAGCTAATAGAAACGCTCTCATGAAGGGTTGATTTATTTCTTAAGTTTGCGATACAATTGAGTCAAAGTTAATCATTTTCAAATCACTCAACAAATTCAACTATGAAAAAAGTATTAGTGGCATTGTTGGCCATATTGGTTACCAGTTGTAGTGTTCAGGGTCCCAAAAACGTTAAGAACAGCAACACTTCCAAGGATTCAAATACCACACAAGCGAATTCCAAGGGGCCAAAAACGGTTTTAATCAGCACCGATTTTGGCGACATAAAAATCCGTTTGTATGATGAGACTCCGCTCCACCGGGATAATTTTGTGAAACTCGTAGAGTCCGGTTTTTACAATGGGTTATTATTCCACCGTGTAATCCAAGGGTTCATGATTCAGGGTGGTGATCCTAACTCAAAGACCGCATCCCCTGGAGTTGCTTTGGGTAGCGGCGGTGGTGATATGGAGCGTATTCC
>JBJTQS010000072.1:0-3987 GCA_046075765.1 Bacteroidota bacterium | reverse complement strand
CCCAAGTTAAGAACACGGGTAACCAACCATTGTCTTCATTCAACGTGCAATCAAGGGTAATCAACTCTTTGAATCAGAATCAGGCCTTGGGAACTATTGCAACCAATGCATTGAATCCAGGCGATACCCAGGATTTGATATTTTCTCAGACATTCGGATCCATTACCCCTGGTGTATTCAGACACATTAACAACACGCAATTAACGGGTGATGCAACTCCCAGCAACAACCAAAGAGAGCTGGAGCTTCAGGTTGTAGATACCACACAGTCCAGCATCCTACTTTCATTCGATACCGGCTTGGATGCAGGTCTTGGTGGATTGTCTTGGTCTGGTGGTGGTGGTGGTGGTGGCGTTCAGTTCGTACCTCCTTTTACTCCCTGCAATGTTGACCAGGTTCGAGTGTATATTGCTGCCAACAACAATCTGGTTGGGTTTAATGTATTGGTCTTGGATGATGATGGTATTGATGGTACGCCGCTTACTGTTTTGGATTCCGTTTATGTTGATCCTGCAAACGTTGTTGTTGGATCATGGAACACAGTTACACTGAATGCTCCAATACAAATCAATTCCGGTTCGTTTTACGTGGCTTGGATGATGGGTGGCGATGGCATCAGTGTTGGCCAGAACCAAGTTACGCCAATTTCAAATCGCACTTTCGAAGTGCTTGGCTCGGCATCCAATCCAGTTGCTTGGGCTGCATACCGTTACCGTGAATTGGAGGATTTGATGATTAACGCTTATGTTTCCAAAATACCGGTTGGCATTGCTGAAAATACTGCATCACAAATCGTGGGTCAGCCATATCCGAATCCTGCATCCAACTATGCTAACATTTCATACGAATTGTCAAATCAGGTAAACACGGTAACATATCGTTTAATGGATTTGAATGGAAGATTGGTTGCCAACGGCACTTGGCCTGTGCGTACCGGCAAGAGCGCATGGTCTTTGGATGTGTCTCGTTTTAACAATGGTGTTTACCAATTGGAAATCGTTGCCGGAGCTGAGTCTTTTGTCAGGAAGGTTTCTGTGATTCGATAACCGAATTAGATATTAGCTAGAGTGAAGGGCTGGCAGTTGCCGGCCCTTTTTCATTTTGCTTGGTAATAAGAACTTAATATTGGCTTAACATTGGAGGCTTTGCTGCTGACTAATTTCGCACTTGAAATCGTTAGGATGCGATATGTATAAGCTGGAATCCAAAAACCTGCACCTTTATTATGGTGATTTTCATGCCCTTAAGGGTATATCCTTGGGCATTCCCAAAAATACTGTCACCGCCTTGATTGGCCCCTCCGGTTGTGGTAAATCCACTTATTTGAGGCTTTTCAACCGCATGAACGACCTTATTGAAAACGTGCGTATTGAGGGTGATGTGTTGTTGGATGGCAAGGATATCTTTTCTAAGTCGGTTGTACCAGACGAGTTGCGTAAGAAGGTTGGTATGGTTTTTCAAAAACCCAACCCGTTTCCAAAATCGATATTTGAAAATGTAGCCTACGGTTTACGCGTTACCGGCGTGACCCATAAAACATTTATTGAAGAACGGGTTGAGCGCAGCTTGAAACAAGCAGCCTTATGGGAAGAGGTCAAAGACAAGTTGCGCAAATCAGCTTTTGAGTTGTCGGGTGGACAGCAACAACGCTTGTGCATTGCGCGGGCATTGGCCATAGAGCCATCGGTTTTATTGATGGATGAACCAGCCTCAGCATTGGACCCAATTTCCACCTCCAAAATTGAGGAGTTGATTTACGAGTTGAAAAACGAATACACTATTGTAATTGTAACGCACAACATGCAGCAAGCGGGCCGTGTAAGCGATCATACTGCATTCTTTTACCTAGGTGAGATGGTTGAGCACGACGAAACCAAGGTGATTTTCACGAACCCAAAGGATACTCGTACCCAGAATTACATCACAGGCCGTTTCGGCTGATAATTATAAAGTCATGACGCATCTCGATATTGAACTCAAAAACCTGAAGGCCGACATGAATGAGATGTTCGACCTTGTAGGCTCACAAATGGCCAAGGCCTTGAAGTCGCTACGCGATTTTGATAAGGATTTGGCTCGCGAAGTACGCGTTAACGAAAAGCGAGTGAATGCCTTTGAGTTGAAGCTAGATCGAGACTGTGAAAACGTTATTGCACTCTTTACTCCCGTTGCAATCGATTTGCGTTTTGTTTTGGCTTGTTTGAAAATCAACTCCAACTTGGAGCGTATAGGGGATATTGCCGAAGGCATCGCACAGTTTGTATTGAATATTAATAACCCACCCGATAAGGAGCTGCTGGACAAAACACGGGTGTTGGAAATGTTTGAATTGGCCAACGCCATTTTATATGATGTTACTCGTGCTTTCGATACGGAAGATACCTCGATAGCCCGTAACGTTTTTCTCAAGGATGAACAGATGGATGAAATTAATCTGGCCGCCAATAAAGCGGTTGCTGATTTCATAACGGCCCATCCTGAAAAGGTAAACCAAAGCCTTTATATGCTTTCTACCATCCGTAAATTGGAACGCAGTGGAGATCAAAGCAAGAATATTGCTGAAGAAATCATTTTCTACATCGAGGCGAAAGTGCTGAAGCACAAACACCGAAACTCCGGTAACTGATAAGATTCTTATTTTATAGGTAATTTGTTACCTCGGTTGAAGGATCTACAACAATCCACTAATGCGCAACTCTCGCATTTTGGATTTCTTGCGGTACAAACGTAGCGTCCATGTAGAATCAACCAATGGTGAGCTTTATGGATTACATTTTCTGGCAGGTGTTTAACTAATTGCTTCTCCACTGCCAATGGGGTAGAAGCAGTTTGTGTTACCAAGCCAATGCGTTTCGATACTCTGAACACATGTGTATCTACAGCCATGGCGGGCTTTTCATAAATGACGGATGCAATCACATTGGCGGTTTTACGGCCAACACCAGGTAACATGACCAACTGTTCAATTTCTGATGGAACAACACCTTTGAATTCTTTTAGAAGAGTTTGGGCCATACCAACCAGGTTTTTCGCCTTATTGTTGGGATAGCTGATGGATTTGATATGGGGAAATACTTTCTCGGTTGTGGCTTTGGCCAATGCTTTCGCATCGGGGAAAGCCTTTATTAAACCTGGCATCACGCTATTCACTCGTTTGTCGGTACACTGAGCTGAAAGTATAACCGCCACCAACAGTTCAAATGGGTTTGAATACTCCAACTCAGTTTCAGCTACTGGCATAGCCTCGCTGAAGTGCGCTAAAAAATGTTCGTAACGTTCTTTTCTAGTCATACCCCAAAACTACAAAACCTCCCTTTTGAGGAGGTTTTGAAAATCAATCCATGATTGCTATCAGGAGAGACTTTGAGCGGCGAACCGCATGATTTTGTTTACACTTTCCATTGAAGGGCGGGTGAGGGCTGAATCGAGTAGTTTCAGGGACGCCTTGATGTTTTCAAATTCGCACTCCACCTCTGGATTTTCATCGATTTCCTTTTGGATCAGGACGCTTTCCAACAGGCCCGTTTCATTGTAGATGTAAAGAATCAGTTTTTCGTTAGTAATGTTTGAATCCATTCGTTTGAGTTTTGTATTTGAACTATTAACGAAGGAATCATGATGCATATTGCATGCATCGCTAACTTTTCTACCGAACCAAAACCAATTGTTTTTCTTTGATCAGTTTACGCATATTGATTAGGGCATAACGCATACGCCCCAAGCTGGTATTGATGCTTACCCCGGTTTGCTCAGCAATGTCTTTGAAGCTCATGTCTGCATAATGACGAAGGATAACCACTTCCCGCTGATCATCAGGTAAGAAATCCACCAACTTGCGAACCACATCATGAATTTGTGATGTAACAATTTGGTCTTCAATATTCTCGTCGGTTAGCCTAATACTATCCATAACGCTATACTCTTCCGTATCGCGTACCATGGGCATTCGTTTTTCCCTTCTGAAATGGTCTATAACCATGTTGTGTG
>JBJTQS010000071.1:0-5415 GCA_046075765.1 Bacteroidota bacterium | reverse complement strand
GAAACGAGAACCCGGCTGACAAAACCTTTGGTTATTACAACGTTTACGCCGGTTATGTTATGACCGATTACGCAGTCTCTTCGAAATTGCGTGTAACAGGAGGCTTGCGTATGGAGCAAGCCGAAATATTCACAGATGTATTTTTATACGATAGTCTTGGATACGCACCCAACGACCCTCGTCGTCAATATTCTGGGGAGATTTTCCTTGCTAATCCTGGAGAGTTGAATGAACTCAGCTTCCTTCCTTCAGCAGGTCTTATTTATAAATTGAATGCATTTGATGATCCGGAGGTATTCAATGTACGTGTCAATTATGGCCATTCAGTAGCTCGACCCAGTATCAGGGAGCTATCCGATGTAGTTGTATTTGATTATGAGTTACAGGATTTCGTATTCGGTAACTCGTCTTTGAAAATGGTTCAAGTTGATAACTACGATTTGCGTTTAGAGAAATATCTGGAGTCGGGGAATAACTGGTCGGTAAGTTTATTCTATAAGAATTTCAAAAACCATATAGAACTACTCAATACCAATCAGGGATACACTTGGCAGAATGTTGATAAAAGCTACTCCGCCGGAGTTGAGTTAGAAGCTAAAAGAAAAATTTTTAAGAAGCTTGAAGCACTTGCCAACATCACCTTGGTAAAGTCCCAAACCGAATATGTTTTGTCGAGACTTGAAGTCGTAAATGGTATAAAGACCTTCATCCCAGAAGATACAGTGAGCCGATCCATGTTCGGACAAGCTCCTTATGTGTTCAATGCGATTTTGAATTATCGACTCGACAGCTTGGCGATCGATTTATCGGTAAGCTACAATATACAAGGCCGGAAATTGGTAATTACCTCTGCTGATGGAACACCGGACATTTTTGAAATGCCAAGACACATGGTTGACTTCAAAGCAAACAAGAGGTTTGGAAATCATGTCAGCCTGAGTTTACGAATACAGAACATACTCAATCAGTCTACCAAGCGAACGTATTTCGGTGACGGCTACGAGCAAGATTACGACGCCTATAGGTTTGGCACCACATATCTGTTGGGACTTTCTTATAAATTATGATCTAAGGAAATGAGAATCAAATTCAATAAATGGACTATGCTGATATTGGTCATTTGGCCAATTTATTCCAATGCACAAATCACCAACCTTTCAGTAGAGAAGTACTATGTGACCGACGCAAACGACGCTACGGACACTTTGGGTAATATTGTGCTTTCACCGGGAACAGCAACATACAGGGTGTTTGTGGAGCTAGTATCAGGTTCCAAGTTGAAATCAATCTATGGTGATTCCAATCACCCATTGGTGATACAAAGTACAGAGCCATTCTACAACAACACAGACCGTCCCAACGCTGTATTCGGCTACCAGATGAACAAGAACTGGTTCGATGATAATGCAACCATCGCATTAGATAGTTGGCTAACCTTGGGAGTAGGAGCATTCCAATCAGCAACGCAATATTTTGGTGTTCTAAAAACGGAAGATAACGACGGGTCTTTTGTCGGAGGTATTAACAACTTAGGCGGAACAGCTCAGATTTCTGGTGGAATCTTGATAAATAACGATCCTTCGGCTGGACTGTCATTGTCTGTTGCAGATGGATTAGTAGCCTCAAGCACCGCGCTCGGACAGTGGTTTGACTTAGGCTTTCGAGATTTATCTAACGCCGATACAACCATTTTTGGTGTATTGAACACTGGCAACACCTTTGTAAATTACTCTTGTAAACTACAACAGAACAACGGCGTGCTTCCTGTTTTGGGAAACAAAGTGTTGGTCGGCCAGTTCACAACCAAGGGGGATCTGAGCTTTAAACTTAATTTGGAAGTTGAGTTACCCAATGGCACTGTAGCGAAATATGTTGCTGACAATACATCCATTCAACCTAATGAGGTCCTAAGTCCGTTTCTAACATTTCCTCCTTTGTGCGGCTGTAAGGATCCTATGTATCTGGAGTACAGTCCAACCTATGCCTGTAATATTCAGGATTCATGTCAAACACTGATTCGTTTCGGTTGCATGGATACAACCGCATGCAATTATGATCCTTCGGCCAACTTCAACATTCAAACATTATGTTGCTATCCGGGATATTGCAACGATCGTGATTTGTCGATAGTTTGTCCGGATTTGGCAAATGGCAAATTGGGTATCGTATCGGCGTATCCCAATCCGGCCAGTAATGACATAACGGTGGAATGGAACTTGGATGAGGATTCGGATGAGGTTCAACTTGTTTTAACGGATGCCTACGGCAAACATGTTAAATCGCAGCGTGCCTCATCTTCAATCGACAAGTCTACGATATCCCTTTTAGGAGTGCCTTCTGGAATTTATCTGGTGCGATTGATTTCAGGCTCTACGGTATCATCAGTTCATATCATAGTGGAATAAATTCGAGCATCATGAAAAACCCTCAAATTATACAAGCCGACCGGTTTACCGCTGCGGTTATCCTTGTTCTCATGTTTTTTGTTGTATTGATGACTTCATCCTGTGGAGAAGAGGAAAAAATGGAACCATCAAAGCCGGAAACTTCAACTACGGTTGATGTTGATGGTAATATATATGTGACTGTTAAAATTGGTGACCAATGGTGGATGGCTGAGAATTTGAAGGTAACACGTTTTCGTAACGGCGACCCTATCAGTAGCGTGACGGATGCTCAACAATGGGCGGATATTCAATCTCCAGCTTATTGCTTATTTGAAGGAAACAGCGCTGCACCAGGATTGCTTTATAACGGCTATGCGGTGTCTGCTTCGCAGCAATTAGCGCCCCAAGGTTGGAGGATTCCAACCGACGATGATTGGAAAAAATTGGAGCGCCATCTGGGTATGTCGGATGTGGATGTGAGCTCATGGCGAGGTACGATACAAGGTGATCAATTAAAAGATTTAGGGACCGCTTCATGGACAAGTTTCTCCGATGTTTGGGGTACTAATGAATCTGGCTTTACTGCCAAAGCAGGAGGATGCAGGATGCCAACAGGAGCTTGGGGCACACCAGGCCTTTTTGCAACCGGATTTTGGTGGTCTTCTACAGAAAAACAGGATGGAAAATTGTGGTATAGACACCTCGATTATAAACGAAGCGATGTATTCAGGCAATACGGCAGTTCTAATTATGGGTTTAGCATACGCTGTGTTAAGGAATAACCGATAAAATCGACTTTACGACATCCCATGGATATCCATAGGATGTTTGTTTTTTAAGGCAATGTAATCCAGATAATATCCATTTAACATTTAGCAGTACTGAATATAAAGATTCTATAAAACCTATTGCGCAATCAGGAAATAGGGGAAATGGAATTTTGCTACGGTTAAACCTAAACTTATAATTACTCTAACCAAAACCTTTAAACACATGAAAAAAAATTTCACAAAGGCCATTTTCACCGCAGCACTCACTATGGCTGCAGGTGTTACAATGGCACAAACCAATCTTGGAGCTGATTGCGGCTGTCCTGCCGTATCGGCCCGTACAACTGTATTGATGTCGACGCTCGCTGACAATAGCGGTGGCGCAACTGATGGTAATCTTACCGCTGCTAACACGAAGCTTACTTGCGACAAGATTTATATCCTTGACAAGAAGATATTCGTTCCAGACGGCAAATCGCTGACTATCCAACCTGGTACACTGATTAAAGGTGACACTGCGGCTACCACCAACAATGCTACCGCATTGGTCGTTTCTCGTGGAGGCAAGATTTTCGCTGCAGGAACAGCAAGCTGTCCTATCGTGTTCACTTCCATTTTAGACCCTATGGATGGAACATATGGCGTTGTTAATACGCAAAAATGGGGCGGAGTTGTGTTGTTGGGCCGTGGTATCAACAACCTTGCCTCTGGACAAACACTTTACATCAGTCCAGGTGTTGGCCGTATCGAAGGGTTCTCAAGCTCTGATCCACGCTCATACCATGGTGAAGCTCCTGGCGTTGCTGACAACTCGGATAACAGCGGTATCATGACATACGTATCTATACGTCACTGTGGTGCAACCATTGCTCCCAACAACGAATTGAATGGTTTGACCATGGGATCTGTTGGTAGCGGAACTACGTTATCCCACATTGAAATCGTTGCTTCCTCAGATGATGGATTCGAGTGGTTCGGCGGTGCTGTGAATTTGAAGCATGGCGTAGTATTGTTCAATGAGGACGATGCTTTCGATTGGGATGAGAACTGGACTGGTAAAGGACAATTCTGGTTCTATATCAAGAATCCAGGGGCTTCTGACAACGGATTCGAGTGCGATGGTGATGATGGCACGCAGTCGGTAGGTGCATGGTCACACCCTATAATTTATAATGCAACATGTATCGGTGATGATACAGATGCGGGTATCGAAGCAAAAGAGCGTACAGAGGGAGAAATCTACAACTCCATTTTCGCCAACTTCGCGCAGGGCTTCAACGTTTACAATGTACGTGCAACTGATGCATATCAGAACTGGAATGCCGGTTCTTTGAAAGTAAACAATTGTACGTTCATCAGTAACGTTGCGGGCTTTACTGTTCAAACGACAGGTGCTGTAATCACCCCTGCTTCAGGAGCTGACTTGACCAAGTTCCAAACAGACGGAAACGTTGTTGATACCACTTTGGCAGGATTCGATTTCACTTATGCAATGAATGCCTCCACCAATGCAATCACCGACCAATACGATGCGGTTCCAAACCCAACTGTAGCTTCTACCATCACCGCTCCACAAGACGGCTTCTTCACTCCTGTGAATTACCGTGGCGCTTTCAGTGGCAATCAGTCATGGATGAACACTTGGTCATATGCAGCTTTCATTGATGCTGCTAATGGTTTAGTGGCATGCCCAACCGACTTGAACGGCGACGGTATCACCAAGGTAGAGGACTTCTTGATCCTTCTCGGACAATTCAACGCTTCTTGCGACTAAGAGCATAGCCTAATTACACAACCCTTAAACTAATAGGAAAAATGAAAAAGTTTCTAATGGCCGCGCTTTGCTCTGTTGCGAGCACCGTGGCACTCGCCCAAATCGACAGCGTCTTCGTCGAGAAGTTCTATGTATCCAATGCCGCAGACGCCGCAGGCAGTGTTGGAGCCCTTCCTGTAGGATCGGTGACCTGGAGGTTTTATATTGACCTCGCACCAGGACATGAACTGCAAGCCGTGTACGGTAACGCAGCCCACCAGCTTCGTTTCCAAACCACCACCGGATTCTTCAACAATGAAGACCGTGGTGCCACCACAGCTAACGCTATCGGCGCTTCGTTCCTGGATGACAATTCTGTGTATCTGGACTCTTACATCTCTGTAGGTGCAGTAGGCGCAAATCGTCTTGGTGTTCCCAAAGTTGAAGACAACACCACCAACAACATTCCTTTCGTGCTGTTGCAGAAGGATCAGCATTTTGCAAC
>JBJTQS010000070.1:0-7319 GCA_046075765.1 Bacteroidota bacterium | reverse complement strand
CAATAGGTCATTTCAAATTCGTAAATTCGTAAATCGTAAATCGTCCGATAGTTATCGGACCGATAACTATCGGACTACCGCCATTGCGATTCGCCTACTGCTACTGGTACTGGTACTGCTACTACTACTTGTCCCGCCACTTTCCACTTGTCACATGTTACTTGTCACATGTCACTAATATGCGAATCCGTGTTCCCCTGTTTTCCTCAATCGTTTGAAAAACAAATCACTACCGCCATCGATAAACATTTTACAACAAAAAATATTTGCGCAAACCCTTGATGTCGTTTATCTTGTATTCCCTTAATCAAAAACCGTTTATGAAAAGACTGCTACTAATTGTGTGCTGCATGGTGTTGACTGGCTATGAGTTGACCTTTGCCCAATGCACCACCACCAACGCCACCAGTTGCGCATGTTTGACTCCTGGTGCTACCGATTGTGATTTATTGCCCGATATCATCGTGGCTCAGCCACCGTTGACTGTTTCGGGTACCTATGGTGTCATTGAATATTCGCAGTCGGGTAATGGCTCCAACGACGGTCGTTTGCGTATATCCGCATCATCGCCCAATGTCGGACGAGGTCCACTCGAGATACGAACCACTTCTACTTTTATTTGCGGCACAGACACCATTACAGGAACAGCCCCTGCCACTTGTTCGAACACGGGTTTGCCTCCCTTGCAATTGATCAAGCAGCGTGTTTACCATAAGAACGGAAATGTAATGACCTATTACGACCGTGATGCTGGCTCGATGACTTACCATCCCACACATGGTCACATGCATGTGAACAATTGGGGTCGGTTTAGTTTGAGATCGCAAACCAGTGATCCCAATCCGTTGAACTGGCCTATCGTTGGAAACGGTGCCAAGTTGGCTTTCTGCTTGATGGATTACGGTTCATGCTCCACTTATCCAGGACACTGCGTAGATGCTTCAGGCAACACATTACTCAATGGTAATTTCCCCAATTACGGTTTGGGTGGAGGTCAGTACAACTGCTCGGTTACCGTGCAAGGCATTTCATCCGGGTACACCGACATATACTACCAAAGTTTGGATGGTATGTGGATAGACATCCCTCCAGGCACATGCAATGGCACCTATTACATCGTGGTTGAATTGGATCCCGAAAATTATTTTCTTGAGGAAAATGAGAACAACAATGTGATTGCGGTTCCATTCACGCTTACCAAACAATCGGCAGGAGGGAACCCTACTGTAACAGCATCGCCATCCTCCGTGCTTTGTCCGGGTGGAAGCATCACACTCACCGCTAGTCCTGCTACAACTTATCTCTGGAGCACAGGCGCCACCACGCAATCCATTTCAGTAGGTCAGTCGGGCACATACACCGTTACCACCAATGGGGGCAGTGCTTGTACAGGCAGCACCACCATCAATGTAACCGATGGGTTTGCCACGATGGCTTCGGTGAGTATTGCAACACCTACCACAGGCACCATCAGCTCATCGCAGTCGGTGACTTTCACCGCTACTCCAACCAATGGAGGAGCGTCACCATCCTATCAATGGAAGAAAAACGGCGTGAATGCAGGAACCAACAGCGCTACATACACCAACAGCGCTTGGGTGAATGGCGATGTGGTGAACTGTGTGATGACCAGCAATGCCTCCTGCGTGACAGGTAGTCCTGCCACATCCAACTCCATCACCATGTCGGTAGTTGCCGATCCCGTTCGATATTTGGTAACAGACATCACAGGTAACAAAGGATATTATTATGATGCCGGTTTCGGATATCTCTCCACTTCTAACCTTTCATCAACCGTATTGAATGGTGTTACTAACGCCGAGGATGTGTATGTTACTTCGCAGCATGCATATGTGTTGGATGGAGTAAACAAGCGTATTTATCGCACCAACACCCCGGGCACTGCAGCGGTGCAATCGCGTTTGTTGCGCACCAATACCGGAAAGGCGCTAGGCACCAATGTGAAGGGCATGACCATCAAAGGAGATTCGTTGTATGTGTTGGATGCTTCTACCCGTTCATTGTATCGCTATTCGTTGGCATCGGCATTCAACGGCTCAACAACCAACCTGAATGCTACTCAGAAAATTTCACTCAACAGTGGCAATTCAGCAGGAGAGGCCGTATGCTATGATGGAACCTATTTGTATGTGTTGAACAATGGCAGCACGAAAAACTTTTATCGCTATTTGCTCTCCGGAACTTATAATGCGTTGTCTCGTCCATTGCGTAGCAATACGGGCACAACACTCTCCACCGTTACCGGTGCTGTGATTGACGGCACGAATATGCGAATTGTAGATCGTGGCTTGGATCGTTCCATGACTTACCCGATGTCAACCTTATTCAGTGGTACTACAACTGTAAACGCGACCTTGTACCAAGTTATGAATGCAAATAACTTGAATGCTACCGGTATTGCTTTGGTGTCCAGTTCATCATTCCTCCGCAATGAAGAAATTTTATATTCCAATAATGAATGGAACAGTGGAACCTTGGATGTGCGTGCTTTCCCGAATCCTACCGATGGTATCTTGAATTTGAAGATGAATGCTCCTGCAACAGGTGATTCGCCTTTTGTTGTGAATGTGATTGATGTTACCGGTAAGTTGGTGTATTCATACACTGCTGAGATGGGAATTGACTCCAAAGAGCTTGTGGTTGACTTGAATCAGTTTGGAAAAGGGTTATACATGGTGAATGTTTCAAAGGCCACCGTGATGAAGAACATAAAAGTGATTTTAAAATAGCACTTAAACCAGGATATTTTGTGTAACGGCTCCCGAATCGGGGGCCGTTTTCATTTTGAAACGATTAAGCCACAGCAAGGTGAGGGGTGTTGAAAAAGAATTCACCCTTTAGACGGGCAATAGGCTAAATTCGCCTTCCCGATTTTTTCGGATTTAACCTTTTAATCCCCTTTTACATGGAAAACCAAGCAAACGGCAAACGTATCACAGACCTTTTCGACAGCAATGGACGTTGGAACGAAGAGAAGATTTTTTTCACCGCTACAGGCAAGATGCCTTCTTCGAGGCGCTACTACCTCATTGATCCTGAAGTGGCATTTGAAGCATTGGCCAAAGCCTTTGAAGCAAAGCTGGATGAGATGGTGGTAGATGACTTCGTGCATGTGCCACGCAACCATCGCAAGAAACAACGCGCATACCTGTTTCTAACTCCAACCTTGTTCGCATGTTGGAACAATGTGTTTGGTGGGATGGAGCTGTTCTACGTTAATGGTGATGATACAACATCTTTTGAAAAAGCGGAACGCATCATACTCGACAGCTTCCGATATGGCATAGGTCCAGGCAAGCTATCGATGTTTTTTCAAGACGGTGCAGGAGGTTTTCGTGTGATGGATCACAAAGTGAACATGCCCAATCCCGATTTGGATTTGTATTTCAATGAGTCGCTGAAAGATGCCGATAAGAAGATAACACATGCTTTGAATGATTACAACAGCAAAGGTGTTGTGTTGTTGCACGGCGCCAAGGGGACAGGGAAAACCACTTATATGCGCAGTTTGATTTCCCGCATCAATAAGAAGTTTGTGATCGTGCCGGTGGATATGATTTTCGGTTTGGCCAGTCCGGGCCTGTTGCCTCATTTCCTGAATATGCCCGATAGCATTTTGGTGCTGGAAGATGCGGATCAATTGATAGCAGATCGTCAAGGCATGGGCAACGATTTTGTGACTAACATTTGCGAGTTCTCTGATGGATTATTGTCAGATTGTGTCAATTTGAAATTCATCCTCAGTTTCAGCACACCAATTGCTCAAATAGACCAGAGTCTTGTTCGACATGGTCGTTTGTTGGCAAGTTATGAGTTTGAGGCTTTGACTTCCGAAAAGAGCAACCATCTATTAAAATCACTTGGCAAAGACATTCAAGTAGATAAAGCCATGACGCTGGCTGAGGTTTATCAAAGGGCGATGCAGGGCGAAGCGAAGAATGAGAAGAAGCGGATAGGGTTTAAGTGATCTTTATGATTGTTATGATTTGTTATGATTGTGTGGTAGGTGGTAGGTAGTAAGTGGTAGGTGGCAACTGCTATCTAGGATATCTAATTGTTGGTTGTGGGTTGCTCACAATAATATTTCGAAATCGTTGTTTTCATTCAATTTAGTATTTTAGTTGATTAATCGAAAATATTGGTCATGAAAAATATTTGTTTGTTCGGCATTGTTTTTTTGTTTTTGTCATGTGGTGGTAACATCAAAGAAAAAACACAGGAAACCTTGAACAAAGGCGGAGAAGTTGTTGGGGAGACGGCTACGGAAGTTTTGGAAGGCATTCGGGAGGGGATGGATCAATCCTTGGAGTGCGATTTAATCATATCTGATCAGTTAAATCAGCTTGGAGTTTCTTCTGGCAAGTTTGAGGTTGCATCCGATTCCTTGGGGGGATACAATAACGTATTGACAACCTATTTGATATTCAACAAGGATTTTTCCGATACGATTTTTGCAAAGGCCTTCAGTAAGAAAAATTTGGAAATCGGTCGTAGCTTAGTAGTTGTGACGGCAAAGGCAGGTGATGCGGCATACTACGATTTCAAATTTGATAAACGAACCTACATCGAGGTGAAAAGCCGTATAGAAATAGGAGTGCAGTAACGCATCACTTTTTATTGGATATCCGTTTCATCCACGATAATTGTCGCCAGATCCATTCGGCGGGACCGTAACGGTGATTGGATAGCCATTGATTGCTGAAGAACATCAGCAAGGCAGTCCACACAACAGCCATCAGCCATAGCTGGTAAATGTGAATAGATGGCAATAAACTCAAGCCGATACCATAGAGCGTAAAGATCATTAAACCCGAAACCGATAGGTAATTGGTCAGCGTCATTTTACCGAGGTTTACAATAAGATCGACGGGCTTATTGTTTTTATGTTTTGAATATATCATCAGTGCCAGCGTAGCATAGAACACGGTGTTGAGTAATATCCCGATCTTTATGAATGGGCTTATGAATGGGCTTTGTGGAATGAAAGAAGAATCGCTCAATAGCAAACCGCGCAAGATCCAATAAAGTAATACGGGGATAGATAATTGGTATAGTAGTTTATTTAATTTTTCGGGTGATGCAATATAGCTTTCAATAGCATTGGATTTAAGCAGCCAATAACCGAGTAAAAACCTGCCAAGGGTTTCCGGGATATCATGCCACTCGGATCCGGTGATGATGAATGTATCGTAGTAACCATGAATGTTTGCGCAGAAAAGTGTAAGCAGATTGTTCGATATCAAGCCTGCATAAATATCATAAGCCAGGTGGTCGTTATGACCGAAGTTGTAACATGTTTTGATTATGGCCATCACCAATGACGGTCCTACGGTAAGTGCTAATCCTAATGGAAGAAGAGTCTTTGTTGAAATCTTGCGAAAAGAAAGCAGCAACACTCCACAAATGGCGTATAGATGCAGCACATCACCTAACCAAAAAAAAGTATGGATGATTCCAAGAAGGAAGAGCCAAGTCATGCGACGAAGAAAAAAAGCACTCGGCTTTTCTCCTGCTTTTTCCACGCTCAACAATATAACGCCGAAGCCGTATCCGAATAAAATCGAAAACAGACTCATGAATTTCCATTCGAGGAATATCGAATTGAACGACATCAAGAAATGATCGATGCGATTTGCGGATTCGTTCAGTAGTTCGAATGGCAACTGCTGTTCGAGATAGGAATTGAAATTGGCGAATATCACTCCAATCATGGCGATGCCACGAAGGAAGTCGATGTGGGATTTGCGTGCGGATTCTACCTGTACCATGCGTGATCGGATTTAGGTGGCACGAATGTAGCAGAAATGTAGTGGGTTGCCGATTTTTTTATTTCAAAGGAATTCTTATACATTTACCCCGAACCAAATCCTTAAACCCATGAAAAAGATACTCAGATACCTTTTGATTACCTTGGCTATTGTGGTAATGGGAGTGGCTTGTGGCGCAACGTTCATTCATTTTAAAGGGGTGCCTTACTATGACACGGCCAATGTGGAATATGTGCACACCAGCACACCGGCTACCATTGAACGAGGCAAGAAGCTCTCCACGATGTTGTGTGCCAATTGCCATTTGAATTCTAATACGGGAAAACTTAGTGGTAAAAGGATGTCGGATGCGCCGCCTGAGTTTGGCATTGCTTATTCTGCCAACATCACCAGCTCCAAGGAGCATGGCATTGGAAATTATACGGATGGTGAGTTGTTGTATTTGCTACGCACTGGCATCAAAAAAAATGGACAATATGCTCCGCCTTACATGGCAAAGCTGCCACACATGTCGGACTCCGATATCAACGCCATCATTTCCTATTTGCGTTCCGATGATTCGATGGTGCAGGCTGATGCAACGCCTACCAAGCCATGCGAACCATCATTCTTAACCAAATTCCTTTGCAATACCGCCTTTAAGCCTTTACCTATGCCTGCAGCTCCCATTGTTATGCCTGATAGCAGCAACAAGGTGGCATTTGGAAAATACCTTGCCATCAATCTGGATTGTTGGACTTGCCATTCGGGAGATTTCACCAAGATGGATATCATGAAGCCCGAAAATAGTTTCCATTTTTTCGGAGGTGGCAATAAGCCTTTGAATCTGGAGGGACAACCAGTATTGACTTCTAACTTAACCCCGCATAAGGAAACCGGCATCGGACTATGGTCGGAGGAGAAGTTTGTGAAAGCGTTGAGATTCGGTATAGTTGACGGCCAACCTGCATTGCGCTACCCGATGGTGCCTTATACACAGTTGACGGATTACGAGGCGGAAGCTATTTATGCATATCTTCGAACCTTACCGGAGATAGAAAATAAAATCAATAAATCAATTTATAAATAAATCAATTAACTTAAAAACAAAAACTATGGATTCACAAAAAGTTGACATGTTTATGATGGCTAACAGCAAGTTTTTTGATGCTGGACAAGCATTTGCAATTAGGGAGCGATTGCTTCAAGTAGATGAATCAAGATGGGGGGCAATACAAACTATTCAGTTTAAAGACCCAACCACTCTGTTAATTGTCTCATTGTTGGGCGGAAGTTTGGGAATAGACCGATTTATGCTAGGAGATACTGGATTGGGAATAGGAAAACTGTTGACTTGTGGAGGATTGGGTATTTGGACAATTGTCGATTGGTTTATGATTCAGGGGTCAGCCCGTGAAAAAAATATGGCTTTGATACAGCCTCATTTATATTGATATGTCTAGACACCAATTCAAATATTTTGTGCCATTATTTTTTATCAGTGGAATTCTATGGTTAATATGGAATTGGTATTTTGGAATATCGATCACA
>JBJTQS010000069.1:0-3435 GCA_046075765.1 Bacteroidota bacterium | reverse complement strand
GTGAGAACCTTGCTGGTTGCGGTATTAATGCAGCTATCGTTTGTGGCCAACGCGCAGTTGGAACGGGAGGAATTGTATTCGATTCCGCGCAACCTTATTATGGGCGATGGGCAGTTCAACTTCAAGATGGCGGTAAATTCGGAGGAGGTGATTGCCTTTAACTCCTGTAACCGCCCTATGTTGTACTTTATCAAGAACGGCAAAGTAATAGACTCCCTGAAGTTGGAATACAAGGGTTGTGTGCGTAATATGGAATTTGATGAGCATGACAACTTGTTGATCATGGACAATGAAGAGACGACTATTTACCGTTTCCACAACCGCACCAAGGCGCAGGAGAAGCTGCCGTATAAAAAACCCGAAGATTGGTACCGAGCACAGAATCATTGGTACCAGTTTTTCGAAATCGGTTCCATACCTACTTTTTACAATAACCGTGAATACCTACAGGACTTCTACTACACCCGCTTCGATTACAGCTACAATTTGTTCTTGAACTATAACAACGGCTACATATACCAATACGCCTACAACTTCATCCGCAAGGTAGGAAACCGCAAAACCTACCTGGCTTTGAAAAAGGATGACTTGTGGTTCAGCGACCGGTTAAGCAACAAGTGCAAGATGCTATTGATTGATTTGGAGCGAGAGCAAATCGTGTATTACAACCGAGCTTTGGTATTGATATTTGAGGATTTCAAAAAGGGCACTTTGCAAGAGTATAACAGCAGTGTGCCTAAAAGTGAACCCGTGCAGCTCGACTACGCCACCAACAAGCTACAAGAGAAAATCTGGGGCGTGAGCAAATTCGACAAGGAGCGAATTTGGTTTGCGGCGTATACGATGGTGATGGGACCGGTGGTGGTACCAAAGGCAGGAAGTAAGTAAGGGAAGTAACAAATTACCTAAAATACAATTAAACCAAACCTGGAACTACCAATAACTGCTTAAAAAATCGAATAGATATTTTTTACATCAAAGCATCCACACATCATGCTAGATTACTGGACCGATTTTTTGGAGAGCCGACTACGGAGATTTAACGCAGGGCTTTCGATTATTCGCCAAGACAAGACGGCGAATGGAAGTGTACCTGCTGTGGAAAGTACAATCATGGATAATGGCGAAAGTTCTGATGGAATAAGATAGGCGATAAGCTGCTGCATTGGAAATGCATAGAGGTAAAATCCATATGAAAAATCGCCATACTTGCCCAAATCCCGCATGTTCAATTTCTTTGAAAACGCAAGGGCAAAAACAAAATAAGGCAGAATGAATGCAAACATCATTTGCGGTAGGATTCCGAATTTGATCAATGCCAGGCCTATTGCACATATTATCCACCCAAAAGTGCCGAACTTTATCATATCACGGAATTGATAGTACAGCATGCCGCACAAAAAATAAATCAGCAACGGAAACAAGTTTTTGAAATCAATGCCCAATACGGGTATCACCATTGCATCAACTGTAGACTGGAAAATAATGTATTGAAAAATAATCACGAGTATGATTAGCAAAGCCACCAAACGGTTTTTGAGTGCTTTGATGATGCCTAAAGTCATTAACAACAGGTAACAGGTAAACTCATAGGGCAGTGTCCACAAGGAGCCATTTACTGATCCCGGATGAGGATTGCCCTCAAATACACCAGGCAAGTAATAGTACATTCTGTAGAGCGATACATTCTGCAAGTACTTTAGAGTAACTGGCGATAAGAAATAATCGGATATGCTCAGCGTGGTTAAACAAGGGCCCAAAACAAAAACCGAAAGCACCACCACAACTATCAGAGCCGGAAAAACCCGAAGCACTCTCGACAATATGAAACCTCGGATACTCGACCTTTCTTGCCAACTGCGTGACACCAGGAAGCCGCTTACAACAAAAAATATACAAACACCAAGCGTTTGAATTCGCAAACCAAATAACTTGTTTATGGGATCCCATGAATATCCCTCATTGTAGAGTATGGCAGGGGCATGGCCTATTAAAACAAATAGCGCAGCAAAAAGACGAATAGCATCTAAATTGTTTGAATGGCGCTCTAAATCGCGATCGGTGATCCCCATACCAGTGAATAAGACTGCTAATAATTGGTCCCTAAATGTATGAAGATTTCAACCGTGTTTAAAAGCGCAGAGTAATCATCCTGAACTTTTGATGGTGCTATACTTGTCTTTCATATCTAAAAAACGCTTTTCGAAGTAATGATACGAAAAATATGATAGCAATATGGTGGAAACAAAAACAGCGAAATAAACCGCTAGATAGTTGAAAACAGTCGCATCATCTGAAACGATAATGATTTTTGAGAGGTAAAAAGTGGTCAATGGGTGAATTACATAGATTCCATATGATATTTTGCCCAAGAAGTCGAAAAATGAACCATTCAAATTCACGATTCTGTTTTTCTTTTCGATCTGTCCGATGATAATAAATACGGTTACAAGTGATATGATTTCATTATCAATGAAGGATGCCACATGGAACATATTGATAGCAACCAATAGGATAATTAACCACGAGGCAAACTGCGCGATTTTGTTATCTGTAACTTGCAGAAACAATGCGTGCTTTTGGTGATAAAGGATAGCCCCAATTGCTCCTATTAACATGCACTGGAACCTTGTTGTATGCAAAGCATCATACAGCAAACTTGTTTTTCCGTTTAGTGAGTTAATGTCAAATAGCCTTACCGCCGTTTTTAAAGCAATTAATGCCACGCAAATGATTACCGTGATCTTTAATATGGACTTTGACTTTTTAACAACCCAAGGCCAAAAAGAGTAAAACTGTTCCTCAACACCCAACGACCAGAAATGCGACAAAAACGGGATATGTCCGCCAAAAATAAATGGAATGTTTGCTAACAGGAAAATGTAAAAGAGTATGGATTTGTATTCGAATGATACGTCGAAAAAGAATGTAGTAATGAGAGTCAATGCGACGAACAGATAATAAAGCGGCCATATTCGCAGTATCCTTCTTATGTAGAAGTTTCTGATATTTACCTCTCCTTTCTTTTTTTCTTCCAAAAGCAGATAGGTAATAAGAAAACCGCTTAGGGCGAAAAATATAGAAACCCCAAAGTCGGCTAATAAGGTTGCCTTTGCATTACCATTCGCAAATCTTCCTAAAACAAATCGATCTAGTCCAAACTGCCCTAAACCTTGCGTTGTATGGGAAAATACCACTGCTAGCGCAGCAATAGCCCTTATTCCATTAAGTCCACTGAAATGTATCCTATCCTTCAAAACAAATACAGTATCTAATAATCAAGGCAAAATTATTTAAACGCGCTGTAACAAATCACTATTCAAGCCAAGTTGGCAGGACTAGGAGTAGGTTGAAAATTAATTATTTGCAAAGATAATAATTTTTACGATGGACGATTGACCAATGACCAATGACTATTGACTATTGACTATTGAC
>JBJTQS010000068.1:0-3240 GCA_046075765.1 Bacteroidota bacterium | reverse complement strand
TGAAGGTCACCTTACCGTTTCCGTTGTTGTTGGCAACATTGGTACAAACGGGCTGGGCAGACACTTGGGTGGCCGCAACAAACACAAACGCAATACATACGAGCCATGAAATGGCTGTACGGATTTTGGTAGTGATCGTTCGTGTGATGTTGTTTGTTTGTTTCATTTTTTCTTAGTCTAAATGTTTCGTATTTGTTCGGGGGTATATAATGAAACCCATTTTTAGATGGGCGATGATGTGGGTTATTGCCCTGGAGCAACCATCAATGATGGGGCTTGCTCCTGTTGAATTTGGGCGTTTTGTGAAGTGCGCTGGATGTGCGCTTTGGCTCTTTCAAAAGAATTCCCTTGATTCACCAAATCATTTACCTGCTTGAACTGATCGTTCATTGCGGTAGACTCTTGCTGCATCCTGGAAATGTCAGCTTGACTGAACTCAGGATATCCTCCTGGGTTTTCCAAGATAACAGCCAGTTTCAATGCCCTGGCTAAATCGGCATCGTTAGGGTTGGCTATGAACAATTGCACGATAGTTGAGTTTGGTCGCTTCAGCATGTACGACTGAACCGGATCCGAACCATCCATCTTATTGCTCTTTTGCTCGCTTTGTGCGTAAGACGCATTTCCTGCCATAACTAAGGCAAAAAACAACATGCACGACAAAGTCAAGAGGCGCTTTGTGATGTGGAGTTTGTTTTTCATTGAATTGGTGTTTAGTAGTGAATTTATTAGATTATTTTGTTGTGAGCTGATTATGAGTATCATAACTGAAGACAAGCTACTTAATAGCTGATACCCAAGTCAAGTATTTTTGGCGAAATCACCAATTTTATTGCTTAATGAACTGTTTGTATGTGGTGAAACCATCATTGTGAACAACCAACAGATTGTAAATTCCAGTTGGAAGTTGCTTTAGTTCAATTGGTTGATTATTAGATATTTGATTTATCTTTTTGATTGTTTTACCAGTAATATCCAATATTTGAATTTCAATCATTTCATCTACTGAATTTATGGTAATACTTTCAGAAACAGGGTTCTCGAACCAAATGCGATTCTTTGCAATCTGTTCATTCAGATCTTGTCCCATCCTGAAACTACCTGTGCCTTCCATGGAGCTGATTTCAATTTTCTCCTGTTGGTGGTTTGCGTGCGTTTCGGCGATGTCGCGGATCCAATAAATACTGGTGTTCGCATTGTCCAATGCCATACCTACTGAGCGCTTGGATTGGTTGGATGTGCCTTCAATTGGTGCCACATTCTCAATGCGTGTTCCGCCTCTGGACGAGAAGTTGAACTTCACCAACCAACCGGCATCAAAGTTGAAACCAGCGTCATTGGCTGCTATGGTGCCGGTCATGTACACATTTCTACCAGCCGATGAGGCCAATCCAGAAATGGTTGCCGCACCAATCGAAGTGTAAGGAGATGCGGGTGTGGGAGTGTAGGCTGCTCTGCGAACGAATAAACCGGTGCTCGGACTGATTTGCTCCAGATATACCACACTGCCAGATGACCAGGCCACATTCACGGTATTAATATCTGGTACGCTTACCAAAAACGCACCATCATTCAGAGTATAGTTGATGAAATTTTCCCATAGCTTCTTGCCGTTAACGGATGAGAATTTCATAGTCACAGCATCCAAGCCATGTTGTGCGCTACCCACTGATGATCCTGTTATATACACATTGCCATCAGCACCTATAGTAATGTGCTTTGCGATATCGTCACCGGTAACGGTTCCACAATCATCCAATTGTGACCAGCGCAATGCGCCTAGACTTCCCGTACCTAATACAGAAGCAACTGTAATAAGCTTTGCCGAACCTGCAACGGTCGATTGTCTGTAACCTGCCAAGTATATGTTGGAAGATGCATCCAAGGCCATTGTAGTAAAGTAGTCGGGATTGATGGTGAAGTTGTAGAATGTGGTAGTAGCGCTACCAGCTGCCGAGGCGCGGATGATGCGGTAACGGACAGCACCGCCGGTACCAATGCTCTTAACCAAGGCATATGCCGTTCCTGTGCTGTTAACTTTCATATCCACACCATAATCGCTACTTGTAGGGTTGAAAGTGTAAGTCCAAACCGAAGCCAAGTTTGCTGTGAATTTGCTGATGTTCACATTGAATGAAGTAGTTGAGTCGCTGTTATTGTAGCCCACATACACATTTCCGGATGCATCCAGTTCCAAACCATATCCACTAGACCGGTCGAAACCGGAAACAGTGTGCACTCCAACATCGATGATTTGTGAGTTGAGTAACGATCCAGAAGGTTCGTATTGCAATACAACAGAATAGCTGTTGGTTTGTCCGTTTGCCGCCCCACCCGGATCCAGGTCAGATGTAACATCGGCCAAAACATAAATGAATCCATTAGCTGGATTCACCACCACTTTACGGCCTTCATTCGAGTAACCGTTGCTGAAAGTGTTTTGGTACTTATCGTTCCAGTTGAACGTGAAAGGAACTGGTTGGCCTTTGCTTATTGTAGCCGTAAGCAAAATGCTTATTAAGGCCCAAAACCGTAATGTTGAATTTTTCATGTTAAATGGATTTTTGATTTATGGTTTTTCAGGATTTTAATGTCATGGTGAATTTGCACCCTAAATGGTATGGATATAGCCAATTCTTGGGTAAATCTTGCATTTATTTTGGTGAATGGTAATATTTTGATGGTGTTTTTAGAAGGGTATTGATAACTAGTTATTTAAGACTTACAATTTAAGTAATTATTTGCAATTTTCAAACATATCCTTAACTTTTTTTATATGCAATATAACTTTAGCGGGGAATGCGCATTTGTTAATAACTCATTTTGGCAAATTCCTATCAAATTGAAAATGAGGGTGTGTTATAAAACCTCAACAAAAAAGGTGTTAGAAAGTCGGTGTAGATTGGTCATTGGTCATTAGTCATTAGGAACACGGATCATTCGGATTAGGCGGATTTGCACGGATTGGTTTTTGACTCTGATCAAATCCGCGTAAATCCGCTAAATCAGTGTCATCAGTGTTCGCTTTTATTTAGGAGAACACAGATTGAGCGGATTTAACGGATTAGCACGGATTGGTTTTTGACTCTGATCAAATCCGCGTAAATCCGCTAAATCAGTGTCATCAGTGTTCGCTTTTATTAATGGAACACGGATTGAACGGATGTTACTGATTTTCATGGATTCGATTTGGTACTAATAAAAGTCAATCGTCAACCCTTCGACGCTTCGTCCGATAGC
>JBJTQS010000067.1:0-3337 GCA_046075765.1 Bacteroidota bacterium | reverse complement strand
TGTAGTACAAACGACCACCGCTGAATGGATCATCACGCTTTGCCATCAATTGCAGCATGAGCTCATAGGGCTCCATACCTATGGCTAACAGCGTACTGTCGTCGCGATAATAGGCCGAAAGAAAATCCTTCGCAGTCAATTGTAAACCAACTGCAATCTGTATGGCCTCATGTCCTTTAGATGTGGCATGCACATACTTGGATGTAAATGATGCATTAGCCTCATAAATGGTTGACATAGCCCTGGCAGTGGCCATGATACCGAATGCACGCACAAAAATCTCATCGGAAACACCTGTTGCAGAGTAGGTTGAAGCTGTCTTTTCCATCACATTGCAAAGGTAGTAATTTCAAAGCTCAGGCCTGTCCACCTCGAGCATATCGTAGCCATCCAAAACCAGGCTTCGAATGTGAATGTTTTTCCATCCCATAACACCGTAGGAAGCCATAATAATCATCTGATTCGCATCCACAAATTTGGATTGTTCAACTGTCAAATCCACTTGACGAAATCGGTCTGGAAATTCATAAGTAAAGCTGTTGAATGTGTACTCCACTCGAATCTTGTTTCCAACAGCGCGGGACTCGTACTCGTATATAGAATAAAAATCCAAAAAGTAGCTTTGATGGAAATTTATATTGACCAATAGCAGTGCGGCCATTGCAGGGAAAGACACACCCACCAAGGCAAACATGTAAAGATGCCTGTTGAGTTGGATGCCTTTGTTAAACCAAAAAGAACGGAAGGAAACCACCAGAAAGATCATGATGGCTATGGGCATCAGCACATCGGAAAACTCAATTGCAACTATGGATATACAATATAAGATGATGGGCAGAAATACGAAAAATCCTGCTATGATCATGCTGAAACTCCAATGCCAAGAATCGTAACGGTAGTTTCGTTTTATCTTCTCGGGCAATTCGTATTTAAGATCCGTGGATCTTGCAAGAATCAATGCCCGACTATATGCAAAGTTGTTATCCTTGTTCAAAGGATCGAGGTTGAGCAGTAGGCATAAATGTGCGTAAACATCGGGCAACTCTTTGCTGAAATTTTCCGCATCCTCAAAAAAATGCTCAACACAAACTGCAAAAAACTCCTCTTTGTTGGTGCCTGCATAATCACGCAAGTAATTCCCATCGCCTTCGCGCACTTTTTGAAATTCATCAAAAGCCACAAGAAACCAAGAGTCGAAATAATCAGCTACCCGCCTATCGGCGCCGCTTCCATATCGCAACTCCAATCGCAAAGCATGCGCCATTTCATGTAAACCCAAATTAATACGATCGTTTTCTATCGAATCTCCTTGAACAAAATCAGCCCACGAAAAAAACAACACGCCTTTGGTACTGGCACCTCCTTTTAATTCACGCTTGTGGAATGGTGAATAAAATGAAGTAGGGAAAATACGAATGGTACGGTAGCGAGGAAGGTCATACCGCTCCAGACCGAAGGTCAACCTCACGGCTGTGGCAGATATTGCCACCACCATTTCACCGGTAACAGCAAAATCCTTGGATCCTAAAAATCGCTTTTTGCTGGCGAAGTGAATGCAACGCTCCAGCATTTTCTCTTTCCCAACCTCATCAAGCGAGTTGTAAAAAGAATTCTTTTCTAAATAAACGCTGAATTTGGCCTGTAGGTCTTTTTGATCCAAACGAGGAAACAACACGGACCTGTTGACGAAATAACTGCGGAGTTTGTATATCAACCTGAAAAAAACCACCAATGCTGCCAACCCAAGCAACACATCGGTAGGACTGGGGGAAAATGTTGGCATATGAACTACTAAGAGCATTGGCTACCGCGCGCCTGCCTTGAACTTGGCAATGGCATCTCGAGTGAACTGTGATAGAACGAGCGTTCCACTGATTTCGGCTCGGGCAATCAACAACGATTCCCAATCGCCAGTACCTTCCCACAATACTTCCTTCAAATGCTTCATAGCTTCTGGACTTGATGTTGACAATGTTTGGGCCAGCTTCGAAACGGCTGCGTCCAAATCATCAATGGTTTCAAAAGTATCGGAATACATGCCCACCTGCTTCGCCCATGACGCACTTCTCCATTCAGTGGCATTGATTGCCATAGTTGCAAAAGCCGATTTACCGACTTTGCGTTCAACGGCAGGACCAACCACAAAAGGGCCTATGCCAACAGCGAGTTCAGAAAGCTTTACATCGGCCGATGCATGGGCTAAAGTGTAATCTGCTGCGCAGGCGATTCCCACACCACCACCTACTGCCTTGCCTTGTACACGGGCAATTACAAATTTGGGGGCTTTGCGGATGGCATTTATGACCAATGCAAATCCAGAAAAGAAATTCCTGCCTTCATCAAACGACGAAACAGCAACCAATTCGTCAAATGATGCACCTGCACAAAATGACTTTTCACCTTCGCTTCGTAACAGGATCACCTTAACTTGCTCATCACCGCCTGCTTGTTCAATAGCAGAAGCCATCGACCTCAAGATTACTCCTGGCAATGAGTTGCTCCGTGGATGAAAAAATGTGATGGTGGCTACACCATTTTCCGTTTCTGATTTAACAAATGCTTCTGCTGACATAATCGTAAAACTGTTTTAAAAATCAATTCTTGATATTTCAACCTCCACGGAGGATTCGCTCCTTCTCCTTTTCAAATTCATTGGTCGATAACAAACCGCCCTCGCGCAAGCGAGCTAAACGCTCAATTTGAATCAATCGGTCTTCTACACCAACGGCAGTGCGACCGGCAACTGGTGTTTCTGTTACCGTAGGATAAGGAGTTGGAGGCACAGGAGGAATCGAAGTCTCGGGACGCCGAGCCTTGTTGCGACCCGACATGATATATACCAAAGCCAGCAAGAGCAATACGGCACCGAGGCAGTTGAAGATGATCAGAATCTTATTGGTCTGGTTCATCTGCTGGTTTTCCGATTTGTACACCTCCACGAAGCGTTCCATTTTACGCAGCGACTCCTCTTTTTTATCAGCAGATTGTTTCAAAACCTGCAACTCAACAGACTGTGCATTTAAAAGCGAATCGGCCTGATCCAATTCAGCATTCAATGCATTTACCAAACTATCGCATTGCTGTTGCGGTGCCTGGTTTGCCACTTTGTACATCTGCGAATGAGCCATCAAGGGCATCAGCAGCAGCATACAAAATGACCATTTTTTCAATACGATTTTCATCATGCGTCTTTGCGTTCTACGAGTGTAAGAACGGTTTCTGTAGCAACCGTTTCACCTCGTTGGTTTTTAACCTCTACATCCCACTCCACTACACCTTGCGGAATCTGCCCCTCACGCTTCTCCTTCTTGGTTTTGCGCTTGCAGGTCAACCTTAC
>JBJTQS010000066.1:0-7602 GCA_046075765.1 Bacteroidota bacterium | reverse complement strand
CAAACCCTTCCTGTTCACCACCTATATGGGTTCATGGAAACTATTTTTCGAGGAGCCATTGGCTCTTGAGGATATTTGGCTCTCGACAGGAGTGCTCGGTTTGCATATTTTGGTTTTTTTAATGGTTACCATTATCAATTTTAAGAGGAAGGATATACTGTCATGAAAGGTCGGTTACTATTATTGTTGGTTTCGATTTTTAGCTCATGCACATTGCTGAATGCGCAAAACCGTGATGTAAACGAATTGATGGCGGATGTGCGTACGCGTTTTAACCAAGTGAAGGATTACGAGGCTTCAGCTCGAATCAAAATCGATGTGGATTTCCTGAAGATTCCTGTGAAGCAGGGAAAGATTTGGTTTCTCCATCCCGACAAGGTAAAAGTGAAAGCTCCCGGTTTTTCATTACTACCAAAGCGAGGCATGAACTTTTCTCCCGGCCAATTGATGGACGCCGGCCATACAGCCATATTTGTTCGAGATGAAATGCTTGCAGGCAATGCTGTAGCAGTGGTCAAGATTGTTCCAGGCAATGCACAATCTGATATTCTTATTGCCACATTATGGATTGACTCCAAGCGTAAAGTTGTGCGCAAGGTGGAGGCAACTACGCGCAATGAGGGCACTTTCGTGATGGATTTCAACTTCAAGGCAATACCCGATCCTTACGATATGCCTACCCAGGCGCGTATCACGTTCGACATTCGTAAAAACGAATTGCCTTTGGGGTTGACCGGTGATTTCGAACGAGCTCCCGAGGAAAAGGGTAAGAAAAATTCGGGAAGGGGAGTGGTGACCATCGATTATATGGATTACACCATTAATATGGGCAAAGCAGCCGCAGTTTTCAATAAAAAGTAATCTGCGGCAAGTCACGTTTGGTCAATCCAAATATTTTTCTGAAACTTGGGGTTCACAAAACCCTAATTGATTATGAGCTCTATAAAGAGTGATTCCTGGGGAACACGCGTAGGATTGGTGCTGGCCATGGCGGGAAATGCTGTCGGACTCGGAAACTTCCTGAGGTTTCCTGTTCAAGCAGTTGAAAATGGTGGCGGTGCATTCATCATTCCATACCTGGTTTGCTTCCTTTTGATGGGTATTCCATTGTTATGGATCGAATGGGCAACTGGTCGCTTCGGTGGTCGTAAGGGTCACCACTCTACACCTCTGATGTTCGACTCCATGGATAAGCGGGTTTTTTGGAAGTATATCGGAGTGTTTGGCATATTCACCAATATCGCTGTGGCTGCTTATTACTGTTACATCGAAAGTTGGACTATGGCGTATGTTTTCCACTCCATAGCTGGAACGTTTGATAACATGGCCCAGACAGAAGTGGCTCAGTTTTTTGGCAATTATATCGACATCTCAACTTCTACAACTGGCATACCTTATGAAGCAGTGGTATTCTACATATTGTGCTTGCTGCTCAACACTTATATCCTTTCAAGAGGGTTAGGCGGTGTAGAGAAGGTGGCCAAGATAGGAATGCCTTTACTTATTCTTTTCGGAATATTCTTGGCATTCAAAGGGCTTACCTTGGGAACAAGTGGTGCCACACCAGAACATCCAGAAGCAAGCGCTTGGGAGGGATTGAATTTCTTGTGGACACCTCAATATGACTCATTGACCAACCCCAAGGTTTGGTTGGCTGCTGCAGGTCAGATATTTTTCACTTTGTCGGTAGGCATGGGAACCATTCAATGTTACGCCGCTTATGTGCGTTCCAAAGATGATATCGCATTGAATGCGGTCTCTGCTGGATTCATGAACGAGTTCGTGGAAGTGGTTTTGGGTTCATTAATCGTAATTCCGATTGCTGCAGGATATCTTGGCGTAGATTGGTTGAAAGAAAACGCTGGCTTTGGTATGGCATTTCAAACTATGCCCTACTTGTTTGAGCAATGGGGACCGTTCTTGTCTGTAATGGCTGGCGTGATGTGGTTCGGACTGCTTTTCTTTGCGGGCGTGACATCCTCCCTTGCCATGGGCACTCCCTGGATGGGATTCATGCGAGACGAATTCAAATGGAGTCAAAAGAAAGGTGCTTGGTCATTTGGATTGATTATCTTGATCATGGGGTTGCCTACAGTGTTCTTCTACCAGCAAGGTGTTTTTGATGAATACGACAATTGGGCCGGCACGGTGGCGTTGGTGTTTTTCGCACTCGCGGAAACAGTTTTATTCGCATGGATTTTTGGTATGGATAAAGGATGGAAAGAGATCAACAGGGGAGGTGACATTGTAATACCAACTATTTTCCGTTTCGTCATCAAGTGGGTGACACCATTCTTACTTTTCTTCGTCTTCATGGGAGCGCTCATCAAGCCCGTAGATAACGATTGGGTGGGAGCGATACAACATGGCTGGGTGCTCGACAATTCATCCATCATCAAACAAATCACCCATGCAGGAATTGATGCTCAAATAGCAGCTTCCAGCGACCCAGCTGAGATTGAGACATTAGAAGAAAAAAAGGTTTTCATGAATTTCGCTCGTATCATGCTCATTCTGCTGTTCGTATTTATTTCGGTTTTGGTTTACATCGCTTACGACAAACGTAAAAAAGAAGGGAGGATCCACTAATGAACACATCTGCACTAATACTCATGACTTCGGTTATGGTTTTTGTAACTGTTATAACCGCCTATTTCTTTTATCGGGTATTGACTGCCCCAAAGCGTCCAGAGCCCGATTCATTCTCTGAAAACGACGAAGACTGATCGTTGAATCTTATTATTTATTTGTCATGCTTTTCTTCTCATGCTTTTCAAAAAAATCCGTCGGTTTGTCCGATCCTACTTTGCATTAACAACCCGTGAGCGTCGTGGATCAGAGCTCCTAATGGTGGTAATACTTCTGTTTATCGGAAGCATCATGGTCCAGCGATACTTTCATAATACAACACAGCCCGAATTTGAGCCGCTCATAATCGAGCAACTTGATTTACTCGAATGGCAAGCAGATTCTGCAAATCAGCATTCAAAATTTGATCCGCAACATTCTTCAATTCAACCAAAACTATTTCCATTCGATCCCAACACAACCAGCCTTGACCAATGGAAAGCACTTGGTTTGAGCGAAAAACAATCGTCTGCGATATTAAGGTTTGTTGAAAAGGGTGGAAGGTTCCGCAAAGCGGATGACCTCAAGCGGATGTATGTGATTGGGGCTGATGATTACAACAGATTAGCGCCCTACATTACCATCACCAATGTAGAGCCTAAAAACACCATCAGTAATCCTACTTCCAAATCCTTGATTCTGGAATTAAACAGCGCCGACACAATAGCCTTATGCAAGTTAAAAGGCATAGGTGCTGGTAGGGCTCGTATGATTGTGCGATATCGCGAGAAGCTGGGCGGATTTGTTAATCTGTCACAGCTGCTCGAGGTATATACCATCGACTCATCCTTATATGCCGATCTGCTACCGCATTTAACATTAGACCCTAATTTGATTCGTCCACTACTTGTCAATTCCGACTCCTTAATTCATCCTTATTTGAACCAAAAGTTGGCCAAAGTTGTTGTCAATTATCGAAAACAACACGGTCCGTTTCAATCCATCGATGATTTGAGGCAGGTTAAAGCAATCGATTCGCAGACTATCGAAAGACTTGCACCTTACCTGCGGTTTGAATAATTTCGGGGTTCCGATCAGGAATCGATTTTGTTTGTCGAAACCCTTGTAAAACAGTATTTCCATGGAATTCAGAACCAGCGAAAACCAACAACTCATAGCTCAAACCGTTCGTGACTTTGCCGCTCGCAGCATTCGTCCAAATTTTATGGAATGGGACGAAACCCAGGAATTTCCTATTCCTGTTTTCAAACAACTCGGAGAATTGGGTTTGATGGGCGTACTGGTTCCTGAAAATTATGGAGGCGCGGGCTTAGGTTATTTCGAATATTATACGGCCATTACCGAAATCGCTAAAGTGTGTGGTTCTATAGGTTTGTCGGTGGCTGCCCACAACTCTTTGTGCACGGGACACATTATGCAGTTTGGGAATGAGGAGCAGAAACAAAAGTACCTTCCCAAGCTTGCCACTGCGGAATTCATTGGGGCTTGGGGTCTTACCGAGGCTAATACAGGAAGCGATGCTATGCGTATGCAATGCGTTGCCAAACAGGATGGCGACCATTGGGTGATTAATGGAACCAAAAATTGGATTACACACGGTAAGAGCGGCGATGTGGCGGTAGTACTGGCTCGCACCGGTGAACTTCTCGATAGCAAGGGCATAACTGCGTTCATCGTTGAGCGTGGTACTTCTGGTTTCAAGGCGGGCAAAAAGGAAAACAAACTTGGTATGCGTGCGTCTGAAACCGCTGAGCTCATTTTTGAAGACTGCCGTATTCACAAGAGCCAAATATTAGGAAAAGTAGGTGATGGATTTGTGCAAGCAATGAAGATCCTGGACGGAGGTAGAATATCTATTGCTGCGCTTTCCGTGGGAATCGCCAAAGGCGCTTTTGAAGCTGCACTAAAATACTCTCAGGAACGCCAACAGTTTGGCAAGCCTATTTTTGAGTTTCAAGCCATCAGTTTCAAATTGGCTGACATGGCATCGCAGATTGAGGCAGCAGAACTGCTCACCTTGCAGGCCGCAGATATGAAGAACCGCGGACAGAAAATGACAAAGCAATCTGCATTCGCCAAATATTACGCTTCCGAAGTGGCCGTTAGGGTTTCAACTGAAGCGGTCCAGATTTTTGGAGGTTATGGATACACCAAGGATTTTCCGGTCGAGAAATTTTATCGGGACTCTAAGCTGTGTACAATAGGCGAAGGAACCTCCGAGATCCAGAAGCTCGTCATCGCTCGTGAGTTACTCAAATAAATTCTACAAGGCTTTTATCTGATTATGACTTAAGTCATGATTATGCTCAATAGTGGAAGGTAAATTTGTTTTCGAATATTTACCTCATTATGTCATTGCAGTTTTATGCTTATGCCCGTAAGGGGCATGAATTCCTTGATGAAGTCGCAAGGGAATTATCAATTTCCGATGTTGACCGTGCTGGTCGCTTAACGCGTTGTGTTTTTCGGGCATTGAGAAACAAGCTCACCGTACCTGAATCTTTCAAATTGATTGCGCAGCTCCCCATGGCATTGAAAGCGGTTTACATGGACGGTTGGAAACACCCAGATGATTCGATTGGTACAACCACTGCATCAGATTTTATTTCAGAAGTGATCAAAGAAGATGATAGATCGGCTTGGCGTGATTTTTCTACGGAAGATGAAGTGAAGGATGCCGTGTCTGCGGTTTTCAGAGTATTGGCTTCGCACACGGTTGCAGGCGAATTTCTGAACATTGTCAAAGTCCTGCCTCAGGAACTTCGCTCAAAACTTATAGAGCGGGTATCAGGAAAGCCCACGACTTCAGTGGAGGAATGAAATGTCCTTGATGTTCAGTTGAAGGGTAGTGCGCCCTCGGAAATTGTTTTCTTCCAAGTGATAGCAAACATGGAATGGCTTTCTGGATGCTATTCTATTGTAATGTTTCCCCATTTGGAATGCGATTGCATCAAAAACAATAGCTCCTTGCTCATGGTGGAGTAGGGATAGTTTCAAATGGTTGTTGCCCACTATGCGTATTGATCCTTTGTCGACAACGTTTTCAGAAACGAATACTGGCGACATATTTCCTGGCCCGAATGGGGCGAACTGTTTTAGTATAGAAAAAAATCCTGGCGTTATGTCATCCAATTGTACATGCTCATCAATCTCTATTTCCCGAGTCAGCATACGATCTTCTATGGTTGAGCTAACCACCTCCTCGAAACGGATTTTAAACGACTCTACATTCTCAGGTTTTAATGTAAGCCCTGCTGCATACATGTGACCACCGAATTGTTCGAGCAAATCACTGCATTGCTCTATGGCGTTATAAACATCGAAGTCTTTCACACTGCGAGCAGATCCTGATACCATACCATTCGATTCCGTAAGGATGATGGTGGGTCTGTAAAACTCATCGGTTAATTTGGAAGCAACGATTCCGATAACTCCTTTGTGCCACTCAGGATTGAAAAGCACGGTGGATTTGCGGTTTGCAAAATCGGTATCACCATCAATAAGTGCTAAAGCGTCTTTGGTGATGGACTCATTTAATCCTTTGCGCTTGGTGTTGTTGATGTCGATAGCTTGGCCGTGTCGAGCTGCTTCCAAGTCGCTTTCTGCAATCAATAACTCTACGGCTTGTCTTCCACTTTCAATCCTTCCAGCCGCATTGATTCGGGGAGCGATGGAAAATACCACCTCGTTAACTGAAATCTCACCTTTAAAGCCGCTCAGATTGAGAATGGCTTGAATCCCAGGTCGAGGTTTATGATTAATGGATTGTAATCCGTAGTAAGCCAATACACGATTCTCCCCAGTTATGGGAACGATGTCGGCAGCAATACTGATGGCAACCAAGTCCAAATACTCCTTCAATTCCTCTGGGTCTTGGTCATTGTGAATAGATAAGGCCTGTATCAACTTGAATCCTACTCCGCAACCGGACAGCTCCTTGTATGGGTATTCGCAATCACTCCGCTTTGGATCAAGCACTGCCACAGCTTCAGGTAATTCATTGCCTGGCCTATGGTGATCGCAAATGATGAAGTCAACGCCTTTGGTTTTTGCGTATGCTATTTTATCAACCGACTTGATGCCGCAATCGAGTGCAATGATCAAGGTGAATCCATTGTCATGAGCCCAATCAATTCCTTTGGTTGATATCCCGTATCCTTCGGCGTAGCGGTCTGGAATGTAAAAATCTATCTGACGATGAATCTTGTGCAGATAAGTGTACACCAATGTCACAGCTGTTGTGCCGTCAACATCATAGTCGCCGTAAACCAGGATTTTTTCGCCTTTGGATATGGCGTTGTTGATTCGCTCCACGGCAAGGTCCATATCTTTCATCAGAAACGGATCATGGAGCATGTCTAATGAGGGTCTGAAAAAGACTTTGGCTTTTTCAAAAGTATCATGACCTCTTTGTATCAGCATTTGTGCCAACACAGGGTGAATATTCAATTCCTTGGAAAGGGATGTTATCGATTCTTGGTCTGCCTGCGGTTTACGTACCCATCGTAGATTCATGTGAAAAGCTTAAAAGGATTGGGTTAGGATCATTCAGGTTAAATCAAAAGGATGTAAAAAATTCCTTTGTTTCAAAAATAATGAATTTTGTCAACTCTTTGCAATTTGAAACGGCTATTTTTACCTAATTAATCATTTGAATAACAGTATTCTAGTTGATGATAGAGGTTCGTAAAGCCACGGTGGCAGATTATATCATGCTTTCAGAACTGGGGCGCAGGGCCTTTCAGGAGGCTTTTGGTAGATACAATGATCCTGGCGACATGCAGGCTTATCTTGATTTATCCTTCGATCCCGAACGCATAAAAAACCAACTGGTAGATCCTTCGGTAATCTACTTGGTAGCCACTTATCATTGCACACCGGTGGGTTATGCGAAATTGGTTCGCAACTATACGTGCAGCCAATATTCATCGGCCAATCAAATGCAGATGGAGAGGATTTACGCTTTGGATGCCTATGTTGGCAAGAAAATAGGGAAGGCTTTGATGCTGGAGT
>JBJTQS010000065.1:0-2565 GCA_046075765.1 Bacteroidota bacterium | reverse complement strand
ACAAGTGACAAGTGACAAGTTTTTGAATTTTACCGCTTATACGCATACCTAATGTATAAGGCAGAGATACTAACATGTCACTTGTAACATGTCACTTATCACTTATTATTATCGTAATGAAAATCATAACACTTAAAAAACAACATGACAACTACCATTCAACTACCCGTATTCACAGAAACAAGAGTGTTCGATTTCGTAAAAGACTTTGGAAAATGGTACATCGAACTTCCAGAGTACGAAGGCAGCCGTGAAGACCTGCGAATGGTTGCGGGAGCCGATACCTGGCTCGACCTGCTATCTAAAAACGGAAACCGCGTAAGCTTGAAAATCAGTGTTGAAGAAGCCCTTCAAAACAAAATTGAAAAGCAATTCGAGGTTCCTGTATTCGGTGGGGCCTATTACATTGCTCGCAAGCTAGGCAATCGCAATGCGCGACATCGCATGTGGCTCTGCCCCGTTACCAAGTTCGTATTCGGCGAGTATCCCGGCACGATTTATTATGAAGTAAGATGATCTTTTCTTTTTACCCCGTGTCGGACAAGCTCCGGCACGGGGTTTTTTATTAACTTTAAATTCAAGAACGCATTAATTTTTTGTTATGACACCCTTCAATGTCCACTTAATTAGATCTGGTGATGTGAGTGATGAATTTTATGACCAATTGACCTCACTGCTTCGGCAATTTCCAGGTCCCATGAATTTTATTACAGATTCAAATTACGAGAAATTCCTATTGACTGAAGACGAAATAAAAGAAAAAAAAACTACCAGATCAAGGTTTTTCAAAGCGAATGAGGTGAGTTACCATCTCAAAGAAGAAAATCAATGTTTGCACAGGAGTATAGATTATTTATACCCTCGTGAAATAAAGGTGGCCTCGTGGGAATCGCTGTTTAGCATTTGTAGGAAGTACAGGAAAAAAAACAAGTTGTCAGCAGATGAACGCGTTGTACTATTAACTGATTTAAACAATGAGCACAATTGGTTTTCGGCAGCGGACATAAACGGTGAAAACAACTTTTTTGTACACTCAGACCAATGGGAGTTCTTTCTTGATACGGAAGACCGCTTCCCTGTAGCGTACCTAATTGCTACAGGAATACTAAAGAAAATGGCGTTCAATACCTATACATCATTGAACATGGCCATACACCACAATCCCAAGGGATGTATAAGTGATTTCTGTGAAAACAAAAGGGAAATCATTCTGAAAATGCGCACCGCAGATATTTGTTCCGATTGTATGCAAGCAATCAACAACAAAGGCATTAACAGGGGCCTTCTATCACAATGCTTCCAAATAATGGAACATATACGGACTCAGCTCCTATTTCGCGAGCGTTTCGAGATGCTGAAACTACCCAGCCGTATTGTAATCACACCTGGCCGAGAGCCCATTCGGTTTATCGACATGGATAACTCCCAATTGCGTTTGGCACCTTTGGAAAAAGCGGTTTTCATTTTGTTTCTAAAAAATCCCGAAGGATTACATTTCAACCGGCTTTCAGAACATCGGGAACAATTGAAGGAAATTTACTTAACCGTTGGCCATAACTTAACTCTTGCCAACCTGAACAACACGTTGGACATTGTAACGGATCCAACGGAAAATCGCCTAAGCGAAATTGTCTCAAAAATGCGTAACAAGTTCAGCAAACATGTAGGTCATGAAATGGCCGAGCACTATGCAATAGACGGTCCGAGGGGCAACAGCAAAAAAATCAAACTCGACCGCAGTCTAGTAGTGTGGGATGCCCCAACATCCTAAAAGATAAAATTGTTCAGCCAACCGCATCTTGCTCCGAATCATGCGTAACAACATTTTTTCCATTAAACGGGGATATTTCGCTGTGCATTTTTATTGCACGCAAAGAGTACCTCAAGCCGAAGAAGAGTGATGCCAATGCACCCAAGAACATTCCTGGTATATAAGATTGAAACAAGAAGAAATCAAATAATCCATGAAGCACTGCGGCAAGCATCAAGCCATAAGCACCGGCGTGCTTCCTACCATAATGCTTTTGCAAACCCAAGTGGTATCCCATGATGACGCCGAAAACAGCGTGGGCAGGAACCGATAGGAACATGCGCAAGATGGCCACTTTGAAACCATCCTCGTTTTGAAAAACATAAGCGAAGTTTTCCAGCGTAGCAAACCCCATCGAAACAATCACACAATATGTGATCCCGTCAAACGGCTCATTAAATGCGGGTTTCCGGTATGCAAAATACCTGACGAAAAAATACTTGGAATACTCCTCCACCAAACCTATCCCCAATACACATGAAGCCAATGACCAAACCAAATTCGTGCTTTCATGCTCAAAACCAAAAGGTGGAAGTATGAGTTCCGAAATCAACAGTGTCATGATCACGCTGCCGATACCCAGGAAAAAGCTATTGACCAGCAGGCTGCGCGGTTCGGGATCAAACTTGTCTTTCCAATAAATATAAATGCAGATGGCCAAGCCGGGCGCGGCTGCCAATGCGGAAAGAAGATAGGGGTTATTGAGTTCCAAATTTTAATTGACTTCTAAGCGTTTTACCATCATTTCCCAATCA
>JBJTQS010000064.1:0-4138 GCA_046075765.1 Bacteroidota bacterium | reverse complement strand
TTGTTTTTTTTCCACCTGAACATATCGGACAGGTTGCGTCTCCATTCTGGTTCCTTTCCTGAACTATCTTTTGATTTTGACAAGCCGGTGGCTATGCCTGCAACAGCAAACAAAACCGAAATGAGCAAGCCATATTGGTTTGGTAGAATTCGGTAAATCAACAACCCTATTAGGGAGCAGGCCATTAGAATCATGGCAAAAACGGCGGTCTTTGTCACTTCGCGGAATGTTGCAGCAAAAATAACTGCAATCCCCTTTCGTGTCAAATATAGTTTACGAATCTGAATTTTTTTGATTGAAAATCAGACCAATAAATTGATTGTTGCAACAGTTAATCTGGCTGCAACGGAATAAATTTGAAGGCTGAACCGTCGAACAGACCTAGATCGCTCAATTTTATTTCTGGAATAACGAGTAGCGCCATGAATGAAAGGGTCATGAAAGGAGCCCTGAGTTTACAGCCCATTTCTTTTACTTGAGCATCCAGCCGCTCGTAATCTTTAGCTACTTCTTCGCATGGGTCCAAGCTCATCAACCCGGCAACGGGCAGCGGTAATACATCTGTGTTTTGCTCATGGATTACACACAATCCGCCCTGCGATTCCATCAAAGCGTTAACGGCTTTTACAATGTCTTCATCATTCATTCCCACTGCAATGATGTTGTGTGAATCATGAGCCACAGTTGAGGCGAATGCACCCGTTTTGATACCGATGTTTCGGATGAATGCCACGGCAGGTTTGCTCTGTTTGTAGCGGTTTACCACCACTAATTTCAGGATGTCATTTCCGATGTCACTGTTTAATAAGCCGCCATTCGTATCGTGAAAACTGCATTTGGTTACCAATTGTCCGTCGATGGCATCTATTACCCTGAATGTTCCTGCTTCGCCATACACCTCTAAATCCTTCCTTTGTATTTCATAAGGCAAAAACTGGTTGATGGGCTTTTGATTTTTTTCGGGCAGTTTGGATTGTCCGTTTTCACTTAAGCAAACACCATCCACGTAAGTGGCCACCACCTCGAATTCCTTAAGATTTTTTGCGATAATGAAATCAGCAGTATCGCCAATGCGCAAACAACCTGTAGGGATCTTGTAGTGTGTGATGGGATTGATGCTGGCACACCGCAGTACATCGAACAAATCATAACCCAAGGCAACAGCTCTTGCTACTATTTTATTGATGTGACCTGTCATGAGCTCGTCTGGATGTTTATCATCGCTGCAGAACATTACCATGCTTGGATGCGATTGTATCAGCGGGTGCAGTGCATCAAAATTCCGAGCGGCGGAACCTTCACGGATGAGTATTTTCATCCCGTTTTTCACTTTGTGAAGGGCCTCATCCAATGTGAAACATTCATGATCGGTGGTGATGCCAGCTTCAATATATTGTATTGCCTGCTCGCCTTGTAATCCGGGAGCGTGACCATCCACCGGCTTTCCAAAACGGTGTGCGATAGCGATTTTTTCCATCACCATCGGATCTTTGAAAAGGACCCCGGGGTAGTTCATCATTTCAGACAGGTACAGGATTTCATTTTGCGACAAAAGCCATTCGATATCGGTGGCAGTGATTTCCGCTCCGGCGGTTTCGAAGGTGGTTGCTGGAACGCAAGAAGGAGCGCCAAAGCAAAAGCGAAGTCCTGCACCTTGGGCATTCTCCAACATGTATCGTACACCCTCCATGCCACAAACATTGGCGATTTCATGGGGGTCGCTTATGGTGGCGATCGTGCCGTGCGTTAACGCCTTTTTGGCGAACTCATACGGGGTAAGCATCGAACTCTCGATGTGGATGTGCGCATCAACGAATCCGGGTAACAAATAGGGTTCTCCAGGAGCTTCAACACCCAATTTCAACAACTCGGTTATTTTGCCATTTTCAAAGGTTAATTTGCCATGAAAAACCGTACTTTCATGGATATCAACGATGTTGCCCTGCAGCTTTCCGGACCCCGACATATGTGCGTTTTTTGAAATTATTTGGAATTAATGCGAATTAAGGTTAGATTTGTACATTATTAACAAAATTAAATTATTAAAAATGAAAACAGGAAAAGTAAAGTTCTTCAATGAACAGAAGGGTTTCGGCTTCATCGTTGAGGACGATTCAAAACAGGAAATCTTTGTACATCACTCCGGCTTGGTTGACAAGATCCGTGAGAACGACATGGTGTCTTACGAGGTTACTGAAGGTCGTAAGGGTCCAAATGCCGTTAATGTTAGAAGGACCCAGTAATCGCTTGAGCCTTCATCAGCTTTGCTGATCAAACATAATCCTTTAATCCCGGTCATTTGGCCGGGATTTTTTTATTTCACAAATGCCGCTTTGCTCACCTTGGTTTGCGCATTGCAAACCATATGGATGAAAAGAATTCCATGAGAGCCGCTTATCAAAGTTGGACAATCAACTTGAGTAGCAGGAGGGAAAACTTCAGTATCCAATTTTTCGAAAAGCTTCCTACCCATGTTGTCATAAACAGTAATGTCCATATCGGTAATATGCGTGTTTGAAATGCAAATAAGCTGACCGGATGGGCTGTCGAGGTAAATTCTAGGAGTAGTGCAACTATTGGGTTCAGATATCCCTACAGCAGTTGGGTCGAGCTTTACAAAAAGGAAGTCTTGATCTCCGTGGTTAGTGGCAGCCACTCCGTTTGGTGAGTTAGAATCGCCAATCAAAACAAAAGAACTATCGTAAGGAGCATAAAAAATTTCTTTAGCATAATCGCCCAACGAGCCACCAGTGCAATAACTCCAATTGCGATGCAACAATGTGTCTAAGGATGCCATCCAAAAGGAAGCTGTAAAACTTGGATTGACACCTGCCAAATCATAATTCACAGAACCGGAGTATCCCACGGTTACCCACTCTGTTTCACTTTTTTTGATGGTTCTGAAAAGCCGGTCTACATTGGTGCCACCCTAACATGTTTGATTTAACAAATCACCTTGGTTATTTACACGAATGATCCAGCCATCTGAAGTTCCGCCTTTATATCCCGACACATCTCCATCACTTGATCCCGTATATCCTGTAACAATCCAAGTGGAATCAGCGGCGGGAGTAATGTGGTAAGCCCAATCAGGACCAGAGCCTCCATAAACATGGCTCCATTCAAGATCACCGGAAGCATTTGCTTTGCCGACCCAATAGTCGTGGTTGCCGTGGTTACCCACACAGTCGAAGTCGGCCGATAGTGTGCTTCCTGCAAAAACAAATCCACCACCTGCGGTTGGCTCTATCCAACGGATACGGTCAGTGGCAGAACCACCATAATTTTTTGACCACAATACGTTTCCAGCTGTATCGGTCTTGAATATCCAGCCATCGTGGCTTCCAAAGTGTGCTGTGTCAAGATCTCCGTTGGCGGAGCTTGAATAAGCGCCAACCAAATAATTTCCATCGTTTGTCTGATTGATAAAACGGGAGCTTTCATATCCATTACCCCCATAGGTTCGCAACCAGACAACATCACCATCAGCGGTAAGCTTCATCACAAACACCTCTGCATTTAAGTGGCTTGCATTCACATCGCCGTCGTTTGACAATGTTGTGCCTGTGATCAGGTAGTTGCCATAGCTGTCTTCTATGCCAAACCGACCTTTATCATAGAGGTTGCCACCATAAGTACGAGCCCAGATTTTGTTACCCAACGAATCACATTTCACCACAAAAATGTTGGATGTATCATACACATTGGCCTGGTTGATGTCTCCATCCTGGGAATCGCTCAAACCGGTCAACAAATAACCGCCATCACTGGTCCTGGTTGCTTGGAACATTTCTTCGTTTTGCGAGCCGCCAAAGCAGGAGGAAGAGGAGACATTAAAAAGCTGGGCTTGTGCCATGATTGTACAAGACAAAAAGACGAGCAATGAAAGTAATTGAATTTTACGGCGCATGGACATGGAGACTATAAAGAAAAGAAAACGAAGGTATACTTCCAAATCGGGTCTATTAATGACAAGTCTCATACCAAATAGATGAGCCCAACGGAAACATGTCTGCTAATTGCTATATTTGACTTGGTTGAATTTTCCACCGAACACCACATCTATGCCAAAGCATCCTTTTCTGGATAGTCCCATAGAATTCCTCAAGGGCGTTGGTCCACAACGCGGTGAGGTTTT
>JBJTQS010000063.1:0-5194 GCA_046075765.1 Bacteroidota bacterium | reverse complement strand
AGGCGCACTTTTTCTTCGGTGATGTCGATCTTCTCCAAATAGTAGAGCACTTCTTGTTCAAAACGATTCCGATCGATGGATGTGTTATTGGAGATTTCTGCCAAACCTTTATCCAATCGAGAGCGTACCGCATCCATGCGTGCAGGCTCCGACTTTTCAATTTTCTTCAGGAGTTCGCGGATGTTTTTGATGCGCAACTCGAAATCCTTGTGCAAAACCTTGCCTTCGCGCTCACGGAATTCCTGGAATTGTTTCATCGCCGCGTTGAACAGTTTCATCACCGATTTCCACTCCTGTTCGCTAGCCACATTACGCTCGGTATTCAAAGCGTTTGGAAGTCGGAGGATGGTAGAGAGCTCATCTGTGCTCGACATCTTGTTGGTTTTGCAAACCGATTTCAATTCCTTGGCGTAGGCTTTGATGATCTCTACATTGAAAACTTCGGAAGATGCATCGGGGCCTGGCTCTATAGAAATGGTCACATCTATCTTGCCTCGTTCGGCTTGGTTGGAAACCTCGTTGCGCAAGTCCATGTCTTTATCGCGGTAAGCAATCGGAAGGCGCGTATTCATCTCAAGTGATTTGCTGTTGAGGGAGCGAATCTCTACCGATATGCGGTTTCCGGCGTGGCTTCCTACGGATTTGCCGAAGCCGGTCATGGAACGTGTCATGCGGAATTTTTCCGCTAAGTTAAATCATTTCGCTTTGTTGATCGAAAAACGATCGGATGCCAAAAATACACCCGTAAAGATGAGCGCGGCCGATAATAAATAAATGGTCTGTAATGTGTCTTTGCCGAACATGATGGCAAACATCACCGCAAAAAGCGGCTGCAGGTAAATATAGACACTTACTTCGGATGGCGACAGTTTCTTTAGCGCATAGGTGTTGAATACATATGCAAGTGTTGTGGTTCCTATGACTACAAATGCAACTATGGCCCAGATGCGTCCGTCGAAAGAATGCCACGGAATGATATTGAATTCTGACCATCCGAAGGGGAAAACCAGCATACTACCGAACATGAACACCCATTTCATGACCGTTACGGTGGAATACTTCGACATCAGTGGCTTCACCATGATCAGGAATACGGCAAACGATAATGAGTTAATCAAGATCATTAAATCGCCAACGGCATGACCTGCCAATTCGCTATAGGATACCCGTGATAGAATCAGTGAACAGGCGCCGGTGATTCCCAATACAATGCCAACGATTCGAATAGGAGTAATACGGTCTTTGAGTATGATGGCGGCTGCAATGAGCACCATGATGGGGTTGGATGTCATCATCAGAGCAGCACTAATAGGAGTAGTAATGTCGAGTCCTTTGAAAAACAAAAGCTGATTGATGGCCACACCGAAAACAGCGCAAAGGAAAAACCTCCAACGATCCCGAAGCTCCACCTTTTCGCCACCAATAGCAAAGTCGGTTATTATAAATAATAGTGCTGTAAACAACACACGCAACATGATGAACCCGAAAGGCTGTATGTATGCAGGCATCACCTCCTTCGCCACGCTGTAGTTGGCACCATAAATCAGGTTAGCGGATAAAACCGCCAAGTGTGCACCAAACTTAGAGTTTTGACTCATCCGTTATCAGCGCTTCTGATCAACCGTTATACGGGTGGGCCGGTTAGCCAATTCCCACGCGGTTGAGAAAACCAGTTGGGCTATGGAAGCGGTCTTTACATAATCAACTTTGTCTGCCGTATCGGTTGGCTTATGATAATCATCGTGCAAACCGGTGAAATAAAAAATGGCTGGCACCCCTTTTTTAACGAAGCTGTAATGGTCGGATCGGTAATACAAGCGCATGGGGTGCGACTCTTCATTGTAAGTATAATCGAGGCTTATTTGACAGCAGCTGTTATTGGTGTTTTCGCTCAGCTGATGCAAATCCAGACTCATTTTATCTGAGCCGATGATATACACATAGCGGTTGTCTTTTCGGGATACCGTATCAGTCCGACCAATCATATCCATGTTGAGGTTGGCCACGGTTTGTTCCATGGGTATTGGGGGGTTTTCAGTGAAATATGTGGAGCCGAGTAACCCCTTTTCCTCTCCTGTAAACAACAAAAAGAGAACGCTTCGTTTCAAAACCACGCCTTGTCTTTTGGCTTCCGCAAATGCGGCTGCCAGATTCATCACGGCAGCACAACCTGATCCATCATCATCCGCTCCATAATAAATCACGCTATCGCGCTTACCAAGATGGTCGAGGTGGGCGGTTACTACGATATATTCATTCCCAACATCGCCGCCAGGTAAAATACCTCCCACATTGTAACATGTCGTCCGATAACCATTAACACTCATGGTAAAATTTTCCTTGGTATGGATAACAGGACTATTAGATTTCTTGTCGCTTTTGCTTCCTTTTTTCAGGTTGCGAAATACACTTGGCGCGATGTAACAAACGGGTGGTTGGTCGGATTTCTCACTTTTCACCAGCGACAACATGCCGCTGTCCATTCTTCGTATTTGCCGTTTCTCCCGCTCACCACTGAAATCGCGCTCTACCAAAATGGCAACCGGTTTGAGTTCCGACAATTTTTTGATGCTGGCATTTATCAGGTTGTTCAGCGAGTCGTTGGTTATGTTTTTTACATGGGAGGTTAATAACAAGACAGCTCCATGTTTCAATGTTTCGGATTGGGTTGGTACCGTATCGATGGCACAAACCCAAAAAGCTTTACTACTAACAAATATCTGACTGGTTTGAGCAGGAGGCATCATATAAAAATCCTTGCCAGCTACATATTCCTGTTTGCCGTAAGCAACCGTATAGGCATTGGAATTCCATTTAACGAAAGGTACTTCTTGACGAAATGACGATCCAAAAGCAGGTTTGAGACCGATAGATTGAAGCTGCTTTTCAACATAATGAACGGCCTTTTGCATCCCAGGTTCGGCTGTTTCACGCCCTTCGATGCTATCAGACGCCAATACTTCTACATGTTGTCGTAATGTAGCAGGATTTACCAGCGGTGCAAAATCGGTTACGCTTTGAGCATTAAGATTGGTTATCTGGAATAAGAAAGCCAGACTTGGTATGAAGCGTATATGCATTTGATCAGATTTCTATTTTTTCTGTCCTTCGTTCATGTCGACCACCTTCGAAAGCGGTTTTCAAGAATGTTTCCACCATTGCAAATGCTTCATCACTTGAAACGAAGCGTGCAGGAATACAAATGATATTGGCATTATTGTGCAGTCTGGCCAATGAGGCAATTTCTTTGGTCCAACACAGGGCGGCACGAACACCATTATGTTTATTGGCGCACATGCAAACCCCATTGCCGCTGCCACAGATAAGAATACCGAGTTGTACATCGCCCAAGCTAACCGATTTTGCTACTTCATGTGCATAATCAGGGTAATCCACTGATTGGTCCGAAAAACAGCCCTTATCATGTATGATAAATTCAGGAGAAATCTGAAGTAAACGGCTTTTGAGTTCCTCTTTCAGCTGGAAACCGGCGTGATCTGAACCGATGGAGACTTGGTTGGTTATCATGGTTAATATGTAAAGGTTTGAATGTTAAATGATAAGGTAAATAATGATGTAAAATTAGATAATTAACAACCTCATCCGCTTTATCAACAATTAACTTTGAGGAAAAGCTTGGAATCTGGTTTACAGGGTTTTGAATGGATGCGTAATCAACAATGTTTTCGTTGAAAAACAAAAATCGTCTTGATAACTATTGAAATCAAAACCTTGTGAATATGTAACCCCTTGATCAGTTGATTTGATAGAAAATGTAGTTAGATTGAACAACATATCTTTTATCAGAAATACCAACAACATTCATAACAAAACAGCGATAGAAAAAATAAACAAACATATTATCGGGCGGATTGTTGGAAAACCTTTAAACAACTAGAAAACAAATAGGAAGTATGTTGATAAACATGGATTCATTGTTGATATCTGCTCATAACCTAGTAAGTCAATATGGGCAATGAATATTTATACACGGTATTAACAGGCTAATAACATCAACATTTATTTATTTTAAAAAAGTTTATATATGTTATTGTTTGATTTGCATCGGTGCTGTGTTTGGTTTCGGATGATGATATTTGCGCTGTTGAATCAACCCACCATGCGGACTGCAATTCTTTGGATATGTTTTTTTGTTGCGATGGCTTCGGTCCAGGCGCAAGATACCACTTCGCTAAACTCGAATGGTTACAACCGTTTTTATTACCCCAACAAAGGTTTACAAAGCGAAGGTATGTTGGTGAATGGAAAACCGGAGGGCATCTGGAAGTCGTATCATGAGAATGGAATTCTTCGTTCTGAAGGTTTGCGTAGAGGAGGAAAATCAGATTCCACGTGGAAATTTTTTTATGACTCTGGTGTGTTGCAATCGTTGATCGTGTACACTGATGGAAACAAGAAAACACAGACGGATTTTTATTCCAACGGTAATAAAATCAGTGAAGAATATTTTGATAAGGGAATTAAAAACGGCACAGCGATTTACTTCCACGAAAGTGGAACCAAATCAAAGGAACTGGTTTACCAGAATGGTAAAAAAGAAGGAACCTGTATTGTGTTTGCAGAGGATGATGGACGTATTCTTTCTTTCATCTCGTATAAAAACGATTTGATTGCATCAGAAGAGAAATTGAATCGAAAAGATAAGTTCGGAGCAAAGCAAGGAATTTGGAAGGAATTCTTCGCATCAGGAAAAGTGAAAACCGAATGGACCTATAAGGATGATTTATTGAATGGATCAGTGCGATATTTCGTTGAAGATGGATCTGTAAAAAAGATGGAAGTATATCGAAACGGACAAATCGTAGTGGATAATACTCCTGATGTTAAATTGGAGATTGAACGAGATTATCACAATAACGGACGAGTTAAATCTTCAGTGAACATCATTGATGGTAAGAAGCAAGGTGTTTACAGGGAGTACAGTCGCACTGGAGAAATTACCGCATCCAAAATGTTTTCGAATGATGAAGTGAGTGGAGAGGGAATCGTAGATGAAAACATGTTGATGCAGGGAAAATGGAAGATGTATTATCCAGGAGGTAAAATCAAATCCGAAGGTGAATATAAAGACGGAAAGCGCACTGGAAAATGGTCGTTCTATTACATTAACGGCGCACTCGAACAAGAGGGCTCATATAACAAGGGTAAACCTGATGGTAGTTGGATTTGGTAT
>JBJTQS010000062.1:0-2754 GCA_046075765.1 Bacteroidota bacterium | reverse complement strand
AACACGACGATAACGAATCAGGGTACCGTAAAATTGATTCTTTCAATGAGCAAACCACATCCAGGATGTCGGAGGCCTACTTGGAAGTGCTTAAGAGCGTTGGTGAGGATCCTTCCCGCGAAGGACTGCTGAAAACACCGGAACGCGTTGCGAAAGCCATGCAATTCCTTACGCACGGTTATAACCTCAGTCCTGAGGAGATTTTGTTGTCGGCCAAATTCCGGGAAGAATACCAGCAGATGGTTATTGTGAAGGACATCGAAGTGTATTCGTTGTGCGAACACCACATGCTTCCGTTCATCGGTAAGGCGCATGTGGCATACATACCCGACAAACACATCGTTGGGCTCAGCAAGATTCCTCGCGTTGTGGATGCGTATGCGCGTCGCTTGCAAGTGCAGGAGCGGCTCACCACTCAGATCCGCGATTGCATCGATAAAACACTTCGACCGCTTGGCGTTGCCGTAGTTATCGAAGCATACCACTTGTGCATGCAAATGCGTGGTGTTCAAAAGCAACATTCTATCACCACCACATCCGCCTTCACAGGCGAATTCGAGAAGGACCGCACACGCAGCGAGTTCATCAGTTTGATAGGAAAAGATCATATCCGTTAATAGTTTCTTCTATGAAAGCATTCATTTTCCCCGGACAAGGGTCGCAGTTCCCTGGCATGGGCAAGGATCTTTACGAAGCCAATGCCGAAGCCAAGCAACTGTTTGAAAAAGCCAATGAGATTCTCGGTTTCCGAATCACCGACATTATGTTCAATGGGAACGAAGAAGAACTCAAGCAGACCAAGGTCACCCAACCTGCCATCTTTTTGCATTCAGTCATCAACGACTTGGTTAATGCCAAAGACGCCAAGCCCGATGCTGTTGCAGGTCATTCTTTAGGCGAGTTCTCTGCATTGGTGGCTAATAAGTCGCTCTCTTTCGAGGATGGCTTGAAACTCGTTGTGGCGCGCGCTAACGCGATGCAGGAGGCCTGTGAAGCCAATCCATCTACTATGGCGGCTATCCTCGGATTGGATGATGCGAAGGTGGAGGAGGTTTGTGCCGCCATCGATGGCGTAGTGGTTTGTGCCAATTACAACTGTCCGGGACAACTGGTGATATCTGGATCTAACGAAGCCATTGACGCTGCTTGCGCCAAGCTCACTGAAGCAGGAGCCAAGCGCGCATTGAAACTACCTGTTGGCGGTGCGTTTCACTCGCCGTTGATGGAGCCCGCCCGACAAAAACTTGCCGCAGCCATCGAGGCCACGCATTTCAATACGCCCATTTGTCCCGTTTACCAGAATGTAAACGCATTGCCTTGTTCTGATCCCGCACAAATCAAAAAGAATTTGGTGGACCAACTCACTGGAGCGGTGCGCTGGACACAGACCGTAGAGAACATGGTGGCAGCAGGCATCAACGAATTCACGGAGATCGGTCCAGGCAAAGTATTGCAAGGACTCGTGAAGAAAATCCATCGCGACGCCATTACCCAATCCCTATAAACCCATTTTCAAAACCATATAATCATGCAAAACGTTCAGCAGTACATCGCATCCAACCAGGATCGTTTCATTTCGGAGCTTATGGATATGCTCCGCATCCCATCTATCAGTGCCGACTCGAAGTACAAGGCCGATGTGGCCCGTTGCGCCGAGTTTGTTAAAGCCAGCCTGCTACAAGCGGGTGCCACCAATGCCGAGATTTGTCCTACCGACGGCCATCCAATCGTGTATGGTGAGAAAATCATTGATGCATCGCTTCCAACGGTGTTGGTTTACGGTCACTACGATGTACAGCCTCCTGATCCACTAAATTTGTGGCACTCGCCTCCCTTCGAGCCGGTGATCAAAGACGGCAAGATTTATGCTCGCGGTGCCTGCGACGACAAAGGCCAGATGTTCATGCATGTGAAAGCTTTTGAAGCGATGGAGAAGAGCGGTGCCCTGCCATGCAATATCAAATTCCTCATTGAAGGTGAAGAAGAAGTGGGTTCCGATCACTTAGGTGATTTCGTGAAGGCGAACAAGGAGAAGCTCAAGGCGGATGTGATTTTGATTTCAGATACTTCCATGATTGCAAACGATGTGCCTTCTATTACGGTTGGCTTGCGCGGATTGAGCTATGTGGAAGTTGAAGTTACCGGTCCGAACCGCGATTTGCACTCCGGTGTTTATGGCGGCGCCGTGCCGAATCCGATTCAGGTGTTGGCGCAAATGATTACTGCCATGAAGGATGAGAACAACCACATCACCATTCCAGGGTTTTATGATGATGTGGTAGAGATTTCGGATGCCGAGCGATCCGAAATGGCGAAAGCGCCTTTCAGCTTGGATGCTTACAAAAGCGATTTGAAAATCGGCGATGTGATGGGCGAGAAGGGCTATACCACCAACGAGCGCACCAGCATTCGTCCAACTTTTGAATTGAATGGCATTTGGGGCGGTTACATTGGCGAAGGTGCCAAGACCGTTTTGCCATCGAAGGCCTTTGCCAAGGTCTCTATGCGTTTGGTGCCTAACCAATCATCCGAGAAAATAACCAAGCTCTTCGCCGACTATTTCAAGTCATTGGCTCCACCCTCAGTGAAGGTAGAGGTTCGTCCGCACCACGGTGGTGAGCCAGTAGTTACTCCAACGGATTCCGTCGCCTACCAAGCGGCCAGCAAAGCCATGGAGACTACCTTCGGTAAAAAGCCAATCCCTACGCGTGAATGTGGTTCTATTCCAATCGTTGCGTTGTTCGAGCGTGAACT
>JBJTQS010000061.1:0-7811 GCA_046075765.1 Bacteroidota bacterium | reverse complement strand
GTAGAGCCTTCGCGTGTGAAATGGGAATAATCGTAAAAGTTTTGGATGGATTTAGGTAGGCTGTAGCCGCTGATGAACCTGCAGCTTTTGGTGGTACAATATGCTGACAACACCTGATCAAACTCGCGGTATTGCGCATCGGTGATACGGCTGTTAAGTTTTGCGCCCATGTTCAAACCGTCCTCTACGAAATCCCCATAAGGGGTAGGCGCCGAAATGAAAACGGGCTGTGCCCCCGCTTGAAGAATGGTTGTACGCAATGAATCGAGTTGCGTTTGCACAAACAACAAATCAGTTTCTGTTAAACCTTTGTGTGGTTGCTGTGTGGTGTCTTCGGGCAAAGAACTCCAATCAACCGAACGATGGCCGATTCGAATCTCTTTTTGAGAATGCCAATAGGGCAATACGAGTTGACTGAACAAATTAAATTTTTTGAGCATGGAAATTATTGCACCGTCTCGCTTTTTATCGCGCTCTTTCATCCCCACAAAAGGATCTATTAGTGCCACCACCACATCCGGTTTTGTACGGGCAAAACCCTGTATGATTTTGCACCAAGTTGGAATCAGTGTGCCATCTGCGGCAGCGTTATTGTACCATACGCCTGCGCCCTGCAGCGACACATCCGTCCACTTGCTTCCTTCGGGCACAAACAGGCTTTGCGTGTTGCTCCAACCAACAAAATAAATCCGCTTTCGCGTGATGGTGTCGCTGTAGTTTTCTCCAATGAATCCTTGGTTGTTGTAGCGCACTTGTATGTATTCGGGAAGCTGTTTAACCGATTCGTTATGGTAGGTGATGGTGGTGTTGATGTATGCACTCTTTACAGGTTTTCCGAAAGGCGACCACACTTCCAGCGCAAGGGCAAAAGCCACTAGGGCCATCAGCACGAATAGGATCAGTTTCTTGAGGAACGGTGCCATGTGTTAGAATTGGAAATAAATGAATGTATTCTTGCCTTCCAACATCATGTGATATAACACGGTTACGGTACAACAAATGTAAAGAGCGTATCGGATCGATTTGCTTGTTGGCACTCGCAGGCTTCGTTCGTCGTGTCGCAGATACCAGTCTGACAAAACGAGGATGATGGGCCATAACAACACTTTCCACGAACCATCCAACCAGGTGTTTACAGGTGTCCAGATGAAAATGTTTTGGATATAATCAACAGCATCTGAAAAGCTTTCCGCACGGAAGAACACCCATGCAAAACTTACAAAAATGAAGGTGAATATCATGCCACGCCATTCGCGCCAGCTGGGTAAACTGCGACCTTCGGCGATATTGTTACCTGTATGTTTTCGGTTTTGTCCTGCCAAAAGCAAAGGCAGGAATCCACATGCATGTATCAGTCCCCAAAAGATGAAGTTCCAACTCGCGCCATGCCAAAATCCGCTCACCAGAAATATCACGAATGTGTTACGGATGGCGGTTACTTTGCCGCCTTGTGAGCCTCCCAGCGGGATGTACAAGTAATCGCGGAACCAAGATGAGAGCGAGATGTGCCAGCGCCTCCAAAACTCTGCCAAATCGCGGGAGAAATATGGGAAACGGAAGTTGCTCAACAATTCAAAACCGAAAAGCTTAGCTGTACCTAGTGCGATGTCGGAATATCCGCTGAAGTCGCCGTAAATCTGGAAGGCGAATGCCACCACGCCCGCAATTAACTGCAAGGAGCCCACAGTATCGGCATTGGTGAAGGCGTTATCTACAAATGGCGCCAATGAATCAGCTACCACAACCTTCTTGAATAACCCCCACAAGATCAAACGGCATCCGGCCACAGCCTGTACTCGCTGGAATAAGCGCGCTTTCCTGATTTGTGGCAGGAGATGTGTGGCACGCTCAATGGGACCAGCCACCAACAGCGGGAAAAAGCTCACGAACACGGCATACTCTACGAAATCGGTTACGGGCTTTACCCGTCCCTTGTAAATATCGAACACATACGACATCCCATGGAAGGTATAAAACGAAATGCCGATAGGCAGCACCATCTGAAGCAATAAGGGATGCGTTTCAAAGCCGATAGATGATAAGGCACTGGCAAGTTCGGTTGCGAAAAAATCATAATACTTAAATACGGCTAAGATGCCCAGGTTGTTAATGATGCTGAGCCAAAGGAATATTTTGGCGCGATGCCGGTTCTCCGATGCCACACCGAATGCATAACCGTAGTCCATCAAGGTGCATAATACCAACAGAGCCATGAACTCCCAGCTCCACCATCCGTAAAAGAAATAACTGGCCACCAGCACCAACATGTTTTGCCATCGCAGCGAGCGGTTGAATACAAACCAATAAAGGATAAACACCGCAGGCAGAAACAGGAAAAATGCCAATGAGTTGAATAGCATAGCGGGATTTTTATTCTGTTTCGGTTTTAATAAAAATGGTTATCGACCTTTTCCCGTTTTGCTGTTGCGTTCAGCCATGCCCATTACATTTGGAAAATAAAAAACGGAGAGCATCCATCGGTCATAAGGTGGCGGGCATTTGAGTTTTTCATTTTTTCCTGTAGCCACTTGCGTTGCCGCATCCATTACCGTGCGTATGTATGCGCGTAAAGGATCAATAGCGGCTATGTTGGCAACCGGCCCGTGTCCGGGGATGATGGTTTCGGGTTGCATATCGGATATACGATTCAGTATGCGTAACCAGTTTTCCGGATCGCCATCGAGCATCCAAGGTTGTGTTTCCACAAACAGCAGGTCGCCGGCAAACAGTATTTTTTCATTCGGAAGCCACAACACAGCATCGCTTGGCGTGTGGCCAGCTCCCATGTCGATCAGTTCCACCGAACGCAAAGTACCGTGCAGCGACATGCTGCCGTTGAATGTGGCATTGGGTGGGGTTATAATGATGTCATTGACGCTGCTGGACAATGCTTCGTAGTATCCGATCATCCCGATACGCTCTTTCTCGGCGTACGGGTCCTGCGAAGTGGGTTTGGATTTCCAACCTTGCAAACGCTCTGCCGCATCCCGTTTGTCGGATGCCAACTCTTCGGGTCCGCGTGATTGGATGAGTTCGGAGGTTTTTGTGGTGCTGATGATGGTGGCGTTGGCGAAGACCTGGTTGCCGCGTATATGGTCGTTGTGAAAATGACTGTTCACCACATATTTTGCTTCACGGCCTGTAAGTTCTTTAGCCGCCTGTTGTAGTTCCAATGCGGCTACTGGAGTCAACATGCAGTCAAAAATAACGGTGGCATCGCCAAGGTCAATGATGCCGGCATTGCAGATGCCGTGTCCGCCGTTGCGATGGATTGCAGCATAAACGCCGTCTGTGATTTTTTGGATTTCTAGATGGCGATAATTGGTTTGTGCTTGGCTGGAAGGTATGGTACAAAATAGCAGTGACAGGATCAACCAAGGCTTGGAGGAATTCATGCCTCCAAATTACAAGAAAAGCATTTAAGCTGTTTTCTCCTGCTCGAAGATTTCTTTGAGCATCTCCGTTTCCAAAGGTTTGCTGATGAATCCGGATACAAAAGGATTCTCTATCGACTTGCGATTATCATTGGCATCCAAAGAAGATGTAAGCATGAAAATGCGCATGGGGGCCAGATCGGAAATATTAAATGATTGGGCCAGCTCGTCCAACAGTTCAAAGCCATCCATCTCGGGCATGCGGATGTCGAGGAATAAGATATCAGGTTTTGTACTTGATGAAGCCATCGAGTCTTTCAAGTATTGGAGGCCTTCAGTACTGGAAAGATGTGAGACCACTTCAATCTCTGGATAGAATTCTGCGATGAGCTCTCGGGTGATGAACTCAAAGATTTCGTCGTCGTCGATGATCAGTATTTTTTTCATTGTTGGTGAGCAGATGGTACTGTTAGTATGAAGGTTGAACCTTTTCCAGGAATCGATTCAACATCGATGGTTCCTTCGAGTCGGCCGATGATTTCCTTACAAATATATAAACCTAATCCGGTTCCTGTAACAGAACTGCTTCCCCTGTAAAACATGTCGAATATCTTCGGCAGGCTTTTTTCTGAGATGCCCATTCCATTGTCGGACACAGAGACGATGTGCAGGTTGTTACGGGAGGTAACGGTTACTTTTACCCAATGCTCTTGAACATCAGGATTGCGATATTTGACAGCGTTTCCAATGATGTTTTTCAACAGCGTATCCATCCGGTATTTGTCGGATTGGATGTTGGTGCTGCCGGAAACCTCAAGCGAAAAGGAAACAGGGTATTCATTTGCGTACCGCAGGTCTGCAAAGATGCCTTCAATCATTTGAACTAAGCTGAAGGTGGATAACCTCAGCTTCAATCGTGCGTTGCGTGAATAGTCAAGAATCTCCTGAATGGTTTGGTCGAGGCGATTGACGGATTTTTCCGCCATCTTCAGGTATTTCACAGTGGCCGCACTCAGCTGTTCTTTAAGTGGAATGAGTTGCAAGATGCCTTTGATGGAGAGCAAAGGCGAGCGTAAGTCGTGGGAAATGCTGTAAACGAACTTGTCGAGCTCAGTATTGATCTTGCGCAGCTCGCTGTTTTTGTTTTCAACATCTTTGCGTGCTTCACGCATTTCGCGATTCAATGAAACCAATTCTTCGTTTTTCTTAACCAATACATGGTTCATCTCGTTCACATCCTCTACAGCCATCTGCTGCACTTTCACACGCTGCAATAAGTCAACCAAAGAGTCATGCAAGGCGAAGTCGCGAATCTTCAATCCGGTTTGCTCGAATACCGCTTCGCTGGTGATCCATGGGGAGCCTACAAACAAGAGTCGCTTTTCTTCGGGTAAGAGCACGAATTGGCCTTTCAACAACATGCCTGCAACCGACTTCTTCATTTTCAAAATAAAAACCTGATCGCAATAGCTGGATATGGATTCAAATGAATATTCGATTCCCAGACCGGGACGTACAAGAGCAAAGTCTTCTTCAAAAACTTGAAGCGAATCACATACTTTCTTGAGACTCGGTCCTGTTTGTACATAGCCGAGTTGTTCATCGAGTATGAGATGAAACGGAAAGAGCAGGTCAAGTAGCCCTGGGTCCGAGAGGCGGTTTATCATGGGGAGGTCACCACTTCGAAAACATCATGATCATGGCCTTGAGCCCTTGAATTTACACACGTAATGGTGGCTTCTGTTTTATACAATTCTGCCAATCCCGCAATCAGTCCGCCCATAAAATCGGTAAGCCCCTCGCGGGTTGAATAGTAGTGTACAAGCAACGAGAGGTCGCCAGTTTTTTCAATCTTGAATTCGGGTGGTTGGATGTCGGAGTATATCAACATCACGCGGCTATGGAAATTGGGAAGATTCACCAAGAACTCCATCAATGAATCGCCGCCAGAACGCATCAGCGTGCCATACTTCTGCTGGCCCACTTTAAGCACCCAGTATTTTCCGAAAGCATGGAGTACATCCCCTACGGGTATTTCGAGCACATGTGATGCTGCGCCCGCCAGATTATAGGTAACACTATCGTCGTAAATCTTGTTGCTTAAGAAGGTTTCGTCGGTTACACCCGCCTTCTCTTTGATTTTCTCCCAGGATTCAGCTCCGAAGTTATCGGTTACAAGACCTTGAATAGCTTGGTTAACAAGTCCGTACATATCGCAGATGGGTTTTCGTAAAAATAATGAGAAAACACCAATCGTGCGTCGGGGGATGTCAAATCCTTCAACTCAGGATTTTCACCAACTCCACAATGTCGAGGGGTTTGCCAAGAAAACCCTTTACCAGTGGATTTACAGAGGCTTTACGGTTATCGTTTTCATCCAAGGATGAGGTCAGCATGAACACCTGCATTTTTTGCAATTCATCCAAAGGATACGCCTGTAAAAGCTTATCGAGCAATTCGAATCCGGTTATCTCGGGCATGCGTATGTCGAGAAATAGGATATCGGGCAATGGTTCTTTTCGATCCAACAGGCCGATGAGCCAGTCCAATGCTTCTGGACTGGATAGATAGGTGATGATGCGTATGTCGGGATCGGTCTCGGCAATCATTTCCGAGCTGATGAAATTAAAAATCTGATCGTCGTCTATCAACAATATCGTTCTCATGTATTGGGGTTTTTCATTTCCAGGTCGGGAATGGTGATGTGCATGCTTGTTCCTTTGCCCAGCTCCGACTCAACGTTTATGGTGCCGCCTAGTCGCGACATGATTTCTTTTCAAATGTACAAGCCAAGACCGGTTCCGGTAACTTCGCTGCGACTTCCATCAGTTCAGCTACTCCACGACGGGTGTTAACGATTCGTGCACTGGAAGAATGAAATGAGAGCATAGATTTTGTGGTTTTAAGTGTTATAGAATAAGTTTTACAAATAACGTGTTTTATTGGAGTGCCTTTATACGAAGCGTTACCCAAATTGTTTCATTAACCAATGAACTGATTTTCAGACAATAATATAAAATTGTAAATTGACAGAACATGACAAAAGTCACAATTGGGGAGGTGGTAGGCGGATAGCGGCGGCGGTAGGCGGTTTTTAGTTTCAGTAGCAGTAGCAGTAGGCAGATAGCGGCGGCGGTAGGCGGGATGAGTGACATGTGACATGTGGAAAGTGAAAAGCGCCGCCCGGAGCCTTTCCGATAGGTAAATTATCAGTCGGGTTTAATACTCTCTTCGCACGAACAAATTCTACCACTACTGAACTTTTCAATGAGTCGGCGGGCGGCTTGTCCACGAACAGTGCGAACCGTAAGATTGGTCGGCCCGGGGGAGTAGCCTTGTGCGACAAGACCAATCAAACGGTTGGCGTTCGTGGTGCCCTTTTTGGTTACCGGTCCCTGAGCTTGTCCGATAGCTATCGGACGAAGGGTGGGCAAGCAAAAAGTGACAAGAAGCCGAAGGTAGAAAGTCGAAGCATTCATATTTTCAAAAGAAACGGCCCCTGTAATAAAAAATTATACCATTGAAAAACAACATAATATAAACTATTATAGTACTATGTATTGCATAGTACAAGGCAAAGAATATATCTTTGCATCCTATAATAGCAAGACATGGTAAACCTCGAAAACACAAAAGCCCAGATGCGGAAAGGGGTCCTGGAGTTCTGCACCCTCAGCATCATTGCCAAAGGCCAGATATATCCATCCGACATCATCGCCCAACTACGCAACTCCCAAATGATGGTGGTGGAGGGCACTTTATATCCGTTACTCACCCGCTTGAAAAACGCCGGACTCATCACCTATACCTGGGTAGAGTCGAACGCCGGCCCACCTCGAAAATATTTCACCATAACCGACCAAGGTCAGGCATTTTTGAAAGAACTCGAATCAACTTGGCGTGATTTGGTATCATCCGTAAACAACACCATCAACCACTCTTAAAAAAGAAATACATGAACAAGACCATTTCAGTAAACATCGGCGGCTTCGTTTTCCATATCGAAGAACAGGCCTATGCCGAACTTCGACAATATCTTGAAACCATTTCCAACGGCATCCCAATCCATGAAGGCCGTCAGGAAATCATGTCTGACATCGAATCACGTGTCGCTGAAATTTTCAAGGATGCGCTGCAAACATCCAAGAAAGAAGTGGTGGTTGCCGCCGATGTGAAATCAGCAATCAACATCATGGGCCGACCCGAGGAAATAACCGATCCGTTTCAACAGCAGTCGGAATCCAAAGACGAATCCAACACCAGCACTTTCTCGAGATCTTACAAGATGCTGTATCGCGATGGCGACGAGCGTATCCTGGGAGGTGTGTGCTCGGGATTGGGACATTACTTCGGTGTGAATCCGGTTTTGTTCCGCGCTGCATTTGCAATCGCCTGCATATTCTGGGGATCTGGCTTGCTGTTGTATATAATATTGAT
>JBJTQS010000060.1:0-5608 GCA_046075765.1 Bacteroidota bacterium | reverse complement strand
CAACTTCATTTCTTCATTTATTTGCTTGGCCCTTACGTCTAATGCCCCTCTGAAAATGAAAGGGAATCCGATGACGTTGTTAACTTGGTTTGGGTAGTCTGACCTACCGGTTGCCAGAATGATATCGTTCCTCGATGCATGCGCAGCCTCGTAGGTGATTTCGGGATCCGGATTTGCCATGGCGAACACAATTGGGTTTGCGGCCATGGATTGTAAATGCGATGCATTGAGGATGTTGCCTTTGGATAATCCGATGAAAACGTCAGCCTCTTTCATTGCCTCCTCTAATGTTTTTAGATCTCTCTTTGTAGCAAAAAGCGATTTCTGAGCGTCTAGACTCTCCCGGTCTGCCCGAATCACCCCACTGCTGTCGAGCATAACAATGTTTTCAACCAGCGCTCCGAGTGAGACAAATAGTTTTGAACACGAAATGGCCGATGCCCCAGCGCCGTTAACAACTATCCGAACCTTGGAGATTTCCTTTTCCGCAATTTCCAAAGCGTTCAATAATGCAGCTCCGCAAATGATGGCTGTACCATGCTGATCGTCGTGCATGATGGGAATGGAAAGCTCCTCCTTCAGTCTGCGCTCGATTTCAAAACACTCTGGGGCTTTGATATCTTCGAGGTTGATGCCACCGAATGTAGGTGCAATGGCTTTTACCGTTTCAACAAATCCATCCACATCGCTGCGGTCTACCTCAATGTCAAACACGTCTATATCTGCGAAAATTTTGAATAGTAAGCCTTTGCCTTCCATCACAGGTTTGGAGGCGTTCGGTCCGATATTCCCTAATCCCAAAACTGCGGTTCCATTTGAAATCACCGCTACCAAATTGCCTTTGGCGGTGTACTTGTAAACATCTTCTTCATTCTCGCTGATGCGGATGCAGGGTTCGGCTACCCCGGGAGAATATGCCAACGACAAATCTCGTTGCGAAGAATAAGGCTTGGTGGGTATCACCTCAATTTTACCCGGTCTTCCTTGGGCATGATAGTCGAGGGCGTCCTGTTTTTTATTCATGTTCTTTAGAAAATTCAGGGCACAAGGAGTGGTCCCCTGTGAGGTTCTTTAATATTTTATGGCTTCTTGACCTTAGTTGGAAGTGACGGTGAGCTTACCAGTTAGGGTGCTCTTGCCGTTTATGTACAAGGAATAAAAATAGAGACCTGCGTGAAGATCCGATACATTTACCTTGATACTTGAACGTGTGTTTTCAGCCAATGGCACGTCCTTGACCTCAGACCCTAACATATTAAACATTTTCAGACGGGCTTTGGACCCACGTACGATGTTAACGAAGAAAGATGCGGACTCAGAAGATGGGTTGGGAAATGGCTTGGAAATATAATTTCGATTATTGGAAACTTCCGAAATACCAGTAGTTGCATCGAAAACAAAATTCACACAAACAGAGTCTGAAACATTGTTCACATCATAAAAGCAATAGGTATTGTAAGAAACACCGGAGATGGCATTGGTTTCAACATCGGCTTGGAACAAGGTAATGTTCCCGCCTGCTGGAATGTTGATGAAGTCAGGAGAAACACTTATGTTTGGAGGATAACACTGGAACCAACAAAAATAACCCACGTGACCTGGATACAAGTTGTTTACGGTCCTTGTAACAGCAACATCTTTTCCAGAACCACTGGTGTTCGTTATTGTGGCATGACCTTGCAACATGAATGCCGGATCCCCATTAACATATACGTTGCTGATGCTGAAACTATTTTGAGCTGATGCTGACATTGCTCCAAAGACCAAAATCAACAAAATAGAATATATCTTCTTCATAATCAATGTTTTTTCTATTATTAACAACTTTATACAATCGTAAAGGTATGGATTTAAGCGCGTAAAATCTCGACTTTGTTGATCATCATCGGAATTTTACAAATAACCGTATCAGCATAGAATTTGTAAAACATTGGAAGTCAAATATTTTAAGTAAGTATTTAAAACCTTGTCAAAATTACCAGGGAATTGTGCAATATCAATCCGCCAAGTGTAAACCATTTATTAAGTTTGTAGAATATTTAAGATTTCAAGCGCCCAAATTCGTTTCTAAACAATTCTCAAAGCATATTAATCGTAAACCAATTCCTCAAAATCTCATGAAAAAACTGTTTACTCTATCAGCAATGGCGTTGGCCTCCTTCAGCGCTTTTGCGCAGCTCCCAGTGAGCCAACAGCCCGCACCTAAAAATGCAATCATTGAAGAATTTACCGGTGTCAACTGTGTTTATTGTCCAGACGGTCACAAAATCGCTGCACAAATTACAGCTGCAAATCCAGGAAGAGCCTTCGCTGTAAACATCCACACTGGAAGTTTCGCAACTCCTTCAGCCGGTCAACCTGATTTTCGTACGCCTGATGGCAATGCAATTGCTGCAATCCCAGGAATGGGAATCACGGGCTACCCACAAGGTGCAGTTAGCCGTACTCCTTATCCAACCACTGCAACAGCTTTAGCTATGAGCCGCAGTGCGTGGACAGCTGCAGTTAATGCGGTGCTTGCTCAACCAGCATATGTTAACGTAGCCGGACAAGCAGAATTAAATGCAACTACCAACCAGCTTACTATTAATATCGAAGCTTTTTACACTGCTAGCAGTCCTGCTGCCACAAACAAATTGACTGTCATGTTGCTTCAAAACAATGTCAATGGTCCTCAAACTGGAGCATCACAGTTCAATCCCACCATGGTGAATCCTGATGGCACCTATCGTCACATGCATGCACTGCGTGATGTGATCACTACCGGAGCAACGGGTGAGGATATCACCACTACCACTCAAGGTACTTTGGTGCAGCGCAACTTCAACTATACTGTTCCTGCAACAATCGGAACTGTTCCTGTTGATGTTTCTAATTTGGAAATACTTGTGTTTGTAGCCCAAGGCACAACCAACATCATCAACGTTGCCCGAGTTCCAATTTCTTATGTCGGTCTTACCACGGTTAACAATGCGAATTTGGTTTCAGTTGCCCAGCCTGATGATTTGTGTGATGCTAATCTTGCTCCCCGTATCCAATTGAAGAACATGGGAAGCGCCGCAATAACTAGTGCGGTAATCGACTACAACGTAAACGGTGGAACCAATTGGACTTACTACTACTATGGTAATATCGGACCACTCGGAACAGCATCTATCACGCTTCCAGCCATTGTTGGTTTTCAAATGAACCCAAGCAATACTTTGAACGTGAACGTAAGTTCTGTTAATGGTGGCAGTGATGATGATCCTTCTAACAACTCCAATTCCACTCCTTTCAGTGCTACTACATCCGCTAGTCAAACCCTCAACCTGACGCTTAATGTACTCCAGGATCGTTACGGTGATGAAATCACCTGGAAGTTCTTTAACGCCGCAGGTACTCAAATCGCTCAAGGTGGTCCATACACGCAATTGGCGGCCAATGGAACCCAGCTAAACACCCATGCTATATCATTGCCTGCTGCAGGATGCTATCGTTTTGTGATTTATGACTCCTATGGTGATGGTATCAATGCTGGTTATGGTGCTGGTAACGTTACCATCTTGGATGGCAACAGCAATACCGTATTTTACAACAACGGAGTTTACGCAGCTCAAGCTGCTCGTAACTTCTATGGCAACACAGCTCTGGGATTAAACGATGGCTCCTTGGAATCTTCTTTGAATATCTTCCCGAATCCTGCAAGCAATTCTGCTACTGTTCAGTTCTCGCTTTCTAATGAAGAAAACGTTACAATAAATGTATTGAACGCAGTTGGCCAGTCAGTAATGCAGCAGCAGCTCGGCACTTTGTCAGCTAGCGCTCACAACCAGACTTTGGATGTAACCTCCTTGTCTAACGGATTCTATTTCGTAGAAATCAAAGCTGGTAACTCAACAGTTACCCGTAAATTCTCTGTGACCAAGTAATTCTGGTTGCACTTTAAAAAACATGGGGGCTGTCTGTAAAGACGGCCCCCTTTCATTTGTACTATTGCCTTCTTCGGCCAAAAACACGAATTTTGTATCTGAAAAAAGTTTTTTGTCATGAAACACCAATCTGTAAAGCAGCTTTTGTCCACCCTACCTTCCGATCAAAATGTTTGTGTGAAGGGTTGGGTTCGAACCCGAAGGGGAAACAAGAACGTAGTATTTATCGCGGTAAACGATGGAAGTACGATTCATAATATCCAAGTGGTTGCAGATCCGAACGCTTTCGATGAGAATTTGATCAAGCGGATCCAAACAGGATGTTCCGTTTCCATACAAGGTAAGCTGGTGCCCTCCCAAGGTTCTGGCCAACCTGTTGAGGTGCAAGCGAGCGACATACACATTTACGGAGAGGCCGACCCCGAAACATACCCGCTTCAGAAAAAAGGTCACTCGTTGGAATTCCTACGTGAAATCGCTCACCTACGCCCCCGCACCAATACCTTCGGAGCCGTTTTCAGGATCCGCCATGCGATGGCCTTTGCCATTCATCAATATTTCAATGATCGTGGTTTCTTCTATCTACATACGCCAATCATTACGGGCTCGGATGCAGAAGGGGCAGGCGCCATGTTCCGTGTTACTACGTTGGATGCAGCAACTCCTCCCAAAAAGGAAGATGGAACCATTGATTACGATCAAGATTTCTTCGGTCGCGAAACCAATCTAACTGTAAGCGGTCAGCTAGAGGGTGAATTAGGTGCTCTTGCGCTTGGACTCATTTACACTTTCGGTCCTACTTTCAGGGCAGAAAACTCCAATACGGCTCGTCACTTGGCCGAGTTTTGGATGATCGAACCCGAAATGGCATTTTACGAGCTCGCCGACAATATGGATCTCGTGGAAGACATGCTGAAATATTTGGTCCGATACGCACTCGATAACTGTAAAGATGATCTTGAGTTCCTGAATAAGATGTACGATAATGAATTGTTGCAGCGCCTTCAAAGCGTAGTCGATCATCAATTTGTGCGTCTTCCATATACAGAAGCCGTGGAAATCCTGAAGGGCTCAGGCCAAAAGTTCGAATACAAAGTAGAGTGGGGAACCGACCTGCAATCCGAGCACGAACGCTACTTGGTAGAGAAGCATTTCCAGAAGCCGGTAATTCTCTTTGATTACCCTATGCACATCAAGGCGTTTTACATGAAGCAGAATGAAGATGGTAAAACCGTACGTGCCATGGATGTTTTGTTCCCTGGTATCGGTGAGATCGTCGGCGGCTCTCAACGAGAAGAGAATTATGAAAAGCTACTCAACCGCGTACATGAAATGGGCATTCATGAACAGAGTTTGTGGTGGTACCTTGAAACGCGCAAATTCGGAACCGTGCCACATGCAGGCTTCGGACTTGGATTTGAAAGGCTCATATTGTTCATCACAGGCATGGCCAACATACGCGATGTAATCCCATTCCCCAGAACCCCTTTAAATGCGGAATTCTAAACTCGCAATTGTTTACCGTAGGTAATTCAATCCATTGTTAAATTCAAATTGTCGTCAGTCATTAGTCATTAGTCATTGGTCATTAGTCATTGGTCATTGGTCATTAGTCAATAGTCAATTGTAAATCGTCCATCGTCCATCGTAAATCGTCCATCGTAAATCGTCCATCGTCCATCGTAAATCGTCCATCG
>JBJTQS010000059.1:0-6839 GCA_046075765.1 Bacteroidota bacterium | reverse complement strand
TGTTGCATCAGTGAATCCAAAAATGGAGTATATCCCTTTTTGCCTGTCAATAAAGTGCTGTATTCTGCAGAGAAACTCTCCAAGATAATCACCACCACATTCATGGTTCTAAACTGTTCGTTGGCTCCATTGCTTTTCTCCCTTTTGAATTGGAGCAAGGCTTCCTTCTCATCCATTTCGAATCTTAACTCCATAATTGGAGCGCCGATGGTTTTTATGATGGTGAAAGGCGTGTTTAAAATGAGGGGTGCTGCTCCAGGATGTCCAACTGATGCAGCATTGGCAATCCTAAGCGGTTTCAAATCCCAAGACCCTCGTGCGCCTAAGAAAGCCAATGGAAGCGCGATGGATGCCACCAACCAATTGGATGTTTTGTATGGGCTTTTGGGTTTCGATTTAACAACAAGCTTTTTTCGTTGGATGATGATGATCAGAATGGAAATGATCAGGCTTACCAATAATACCGGCCAGAAGTCTTTGGCCATTTGTGGTAAAGTGTTCTTTATATCATCTCCCAAACCAAAAAGATCGAATAAGTCCGCGGTTGTTCTTTTGCCTTGAAATTTGAAGTACTCCAAATCAATGCTGTTAAGTACTACAGCAGGAATATTGGTGATTAAAAACAAGCCATCCATGCACTTATGAAACCAGTTCTTCTCTTGGAGTTTATTGGGTGTCAGCAACGCAAAAAGATAGAGAGCATTTATGATTATTATGGCTGATAAGTCGAACCTTAGGCCAAAAGCGAACGCCATAACAATGTCTGGAATACCCAGCCCTTCAAATGAACCCAGGTTGAAAAGCAGGAAAGTCAGCCTTTGGACTTGGAAAACCAAGGCCAACAAAATAATTGATAATAAGGCTTTTTTTTGGTTGGGATTCATGTGGATTGGATACACACTACAAATATCCATTGTTTTTGGTCGATTTCAGCGGCCCAAACAATTCTTATAGTGTTTAAAAGGGTTTAGATTTGCAGTTCAAATACCCTGAAAATGAAAAACAATATTTATGCATCACTAATCACCGCTTTTGCTTTGATTTCATCTTGCGGACCTACCGAGCAGGAAAAAATGGACGCTGAAAAACATGCCGCAGATTCCTTGGCAGCTGCCAAGGAGATGATGGATGCCGCTAAAGAAGCAGCTCTTATTCAGAGCCAAATAAAACAAAAGGAGATTATCGATTCACTTGCCAGAAACCCTGATACCACCAAGATTTCTGCCGATACATCCAAGAAGGCGAAATAACCATTCAGGTCTTATTTGACCAAGTACATGGTTTCCTTTACTGCTTTGATGACCCTTTCTGGGTTAGGTAGGTAAGCCTCAATCAGAGTAGGTGCGTACGGGAGCGGAACATCTCCACCCATTACCCTTACAACAGGGGCATCCAAATAATCGAAGGCGTCTTTTTGGACCTTGAATGCTACCTCGGTGGCGATAGCAGCCAATGGCCATGACTCTTCCACAATAACCAAACGGTTTGTCTTTTTGACGGATTCAACTACGCATGGGTAGTCGATGGGCCTAACAGTCCTTAAATCGATGACTTCTGCATCAATGTTTTCTGCCTGCAATAATTCGGCTGCCTTCAACGCAACTTTCATCATTTTCCCAAATGAAACGATAGTTACATCGCGACCGATTTTCTTGATGTCCGCTTTGCCGATAGGCATCAAATACTCGCCTTCCGGCACCATGCCTTTGTCTCCATACATCTGTTCCGACTCCATGAAAACCACCGGATCATTATCGCGAATAGCCGACTTAAGCAATCCCTTGGCATCAGCAGGGTTGGAAGGAACTATGACTTTAAGACCTGGGCAGTTTGCATACCAACTCTCAAAGGCTTGAGAGTGCTGTGAACTCAACATGCCTGCGGATGCGGTAGGTCCACGGAAAACAATGGGCACATTGAAGTGACCACCCGACATTGACATCATCTTGGCGGCAGAGTTGATTACCTGGTCAATGGCAACTAGGGAGAAATTGAAGGTCATGAATTCTATGATCGGCCTCAATCCATTCATGGCCGCACCAACACCGATTCCTGCAAAACCAAGTTCTGCTATCGGAGTGTCAATCACCCTTTTTGCACCGAATTCATCCAACATGCCTTGGCTAACCTTGTAGGCTCCGTTGTAGAGCGCAACCTCTTCACCCATCAAAAAAACATTTTCATCTCGCCTCATCTCCTCGGTCATGGCTTCCCTGAGTGCTTCTCGAAATTGTAACTCTCTCATAAGCAATTTGTTGTATTACGGTTTGAGTATCTGATTCTTTGTTCGAATTTACGGAATAATGGCGTACCAATACCCAAATAGCAGCATTGCATGATTATTCGTTTTTAAGAATACATTTGCGAAACACCCATAGGTTTCCAATATGCGTATCAAATATCGTAGAATGCTCATACCAGCTTTCACGCTGGTCTTTTCAATAGTTTCTGGTGTCTGGTTTTATGCTTCTTACACCGACCTCGATCTTTTTTCACTCAAGAACTTGGATAGCCAGGCGGGGCCGTGCTCTGATGTGGATTTAAAGCCCTTTAGTGATTTTCAGTCAACAGCATTGAGCTACTTAGCCCAGGATTCAGACTCGAATCTAGTGGTTGCATTCCAATCAAATAGTGATTTGTTGGAGTCATTTCAGGTGGAAATGGGTTGTTATACCGCTGATCAAATTCGAAATCTGGCTCTGGAATCTAAGTCTTGTTTGAAATCAATTATTGAAGATCACATATTCCATCTTCAAATGAAAAGCCTGGAAAATAGTAGGAGGGGTTTGTTCATACCTAGAAATGAAAGGGCCGATTCCTCCTTATGGATGTTTCGGACAGTATTGTTCCAAGACCATTCGGTATCACACCCAAATGATGGTGCAGATTCATTAGTTGCCGACACGCCTGCTGCTTTTTTGACTTCCCCTTCAACTGCTCAATCAGTCGACTCATTAAAGTTCCACTTGTCAGCACTGATTTCAAAAATGAACGACTCTTACTATCGTTTTATGTCTGAGCGTGAACAGGAGTCGGCCAGACTAGCAGAAGCCCGCTTGCAGCATGGTTTGCGAGTGGGGGAGGCGCGAACAAGACTTTTCCTTTTCACTTTGATTTCGTGGATGATTTCGCTTTCGCTCATGTCTGCATTGTATTTGAAAAGCGTGTTCAGAAGGTCGAGTTCTGTGCCTTTGGTTGTAGGTGACAACGCTCCTATTGCAGACAATAGCAATTTAGCAGAGGTTGAGATTTTATCAGGAGGAAAAGATATTTCAAGTAGATCTGCAATTATCTTGGATTATGATTTGACTAAAGTCTTTTTCGATTCTGGAGGAGATATTCAAACAATGAAAAAGCGTTTGAATCAGCATTTGGTGTCCTCTTTTGCAGCTATTGGTAACCTAAAATCCTATCAAAGGTCTGGGAATGCCGAAGGCATCATCCGCATTTTGCAAGTTTTGTCCGAGTCAAATCAATCCTTAGGCTTCATCGATTTGAAAAACCGATTAGACGAGGCCAGCTCCTCTATAGATTTGAGTCGGAATAACCCAGCTCAATGGGGCGGTTTGGAATCGGTAATATCCGAATTGACCAACCAGATCGAAATCATCAAGGAGCGGATGGATCATCATCCAGCATTCAAAGGCTAGTTCAGGGCATTTCAGGCCGCCGGGAACTCTAAAATGAATTCAGCGCCATTTCCTTGGCTTGACTTGCAACGAATAGTGCCTCCATGGGATTTTATGATATCATGAGTAATGGACAATCCTAATCCGGTACCTTTTCCAGTTGGTTTTGTGGTGAAAAAGGGGTTGAATACTTTGGAGATATTTTCTGGCTCAATACCGAGGCCGTTATCTGAAATGGTGAAGACTATTTTGCCTTCAGCATATCTGGACTGCACTCTTAAAATTGGTTGATAACCCTGCTCGCTTTCCTTTTTCTCATTCATTGAATAGAATGCGTTGGTGAAAAGGTTCAAGAAAACCTTACTCACATCCAAAGAAGCCGCTTCAACCATGGGCAGGCTCCTATCCAATTGAATGTCTAATTCAACTTTAAATCCAGGGTTGGAGAGTGTGAAAGATTCCTGGGCGATTTTCAAGAACTGTTCACAAATCAAATTGATGTCTTCGGGCTGTCTTTTGCCTTCACTGTTGGCTCGCGTGTGCTCCAACATTCCCTTTACGATATTATCAGCTCTCGACCCGTGTTCATAGATTTTGTTTAGGTTTTGCCTGAGGAAATCGCCCGATTCTTCACGCTCTTTGGGGTTTTCCGAAGTTATCAGCTCGTCAATAAGTTCAAATGAGAGCTTTGCGAAGTTGGTAACAAAGTTGAGTGGGTTCTTGATCTCATGGGCGATTCCGGCAGTCAATTGTCCTAATGAGGCCAGCTTTTCTTGTTGTATAAGCTGATCCTGTGCGTTTTTTAGTTCGGTCAAAGTCTTGGAAAGCTCCTCGTTTCGGAGGGCAAGGTCAGCTGTTCGTTTTTCAACCAACGATTTCAATTCGGCCTCTCGGTTTTTCAGATCGGAAATAATCCGGTCGTTCTGTCTCCTGACCCTATTTGTGATTGCGGAAACCATGTGTTGCAGCACATGAGGGCGTTTTTGAAAAAGCGTCTGAAAATCTGATTTTTCGAGCTTGTAAAGAGTGCACGGTGAAGTTGAAGTGACCGACATGGATCGTGGTGAGTTGTCGAAAAAAGCCATCTCGCCGAAGAAATCGCCAGTATTCAATTGGGCTATTTGGGCATCACCATCGTGAACCTTGGTGCTTCCGCTTTCAATGATATATAAGCTCTGCCCCGACTCACCCTTGACCAGAATCTCATGGTCAGGCTCAACCTTTTCCTCCGAAAAAGCATTGGCAACAATATCCAAATCCTCTGGACTAAGCCCGGAGAAAAGGTCTGTTTTTGACAATATGTTCCTTAAATCAGCCATGCAACTTATCTCAAAAATAACAATTCTAACGAACTGAGTTGTTGTTAGACTTCACAACCTTTGGATTAAATTTGCGAACATTAAGGAGAATTTTCAGTCATATAAGAAGTTAAACCCAAGTTCAATGGAATCCACCATTAAAAAAGACCTTACATTCAATAAGAATGAGGACCATAATAAGACATTGCTTTCAGCTCTCAATCATAAGCTTTCCAAGGTTTATGAAGGTGGCGGGAAAAAAAATGCCGAAAAGCAGAAAGAAAAGAACAAGCTGCTTGCCCGTGAGCGAATAACCTATCTATTGGATCCAGGTTTTCCGTTTATTGAAATAGGTGCGCTTGCCGCGGATGGCATGTATGCCGAGCAGGGCGGCTGTCCTTCTGCAGGCGTGGTGGCTGTTATCGGTTATGTATGCGGTCGCCAATGCATCGTAGTTGCCAACGACGCCACCGTGAAAGCAGGTGCGTGGTTCCCAATGACCGCCAAAAAGAATCTGAGGGCTCAGGAGATCGCCATGGAAAATAGGCTTCCCATTATCTATCTCGTTGATAGTGCCGGTGTTTTTCTGCCCATGCAAGATGAGATTTTTCCCGATAAGGAACACTTTGGGAGAATTTTCCGAAATAACGCAATCATGTCCTCGAAGGGCATCTTGCAAATTGCTGCTATCATGGGTAGCTGCGTGGCAGGTGGGGCCTATCTGCCAATAATGAGCGATGAGGCCATGATCGTAGATAAAACAGGCTCTATATTCCTTGCAGGCTCTTACTTGGTTAAGGCTGCCATTGGCGAGGATATCGATAACGAGACCTTGGGCGGTGCAACAACGCAATGCGAAATTTCGGGAGTTACCGATAATAAGTTCCCATCCGATCAGGCGTGCCTCGATTACATCCGTAAAATAATGGACAAGGTAGGTTCCTTCGAAAAAGCAGGTTTCGATCGCATGGAAAGCGCGACGCCCAAGTTTGATGAGAAGGAGTTATATGGGGTGATGCCTGCTGAGAGGGAGAAGCCGTTCGACATGCGCGAGGTTATTCAACGGTTAGTTGACAACTCTGAATTCGACGAATACAAAGAACTATACGGCCAATCCATTCTATGTGGCTTAGCCCGTATCGATGGATGGGCAGTCGGCATCGTGGCTAACCAACGCAAGGTGGTTAAGAGCAAGAAGGGTGAGATGCAAATTGGAGGGGTTATATACAGCGATGCCGCTGATAAGGCTGCCAGGTTCATTATGAATTGTAATCAAAGGAAGATACCATTGGTTTTTCTGCAAGATGTTACGGGTTTCATGGTAGGAAGCCGATCTGAACATGGTGGTATCATCAAGGATGGAGCGAAAATGGTGAATGCCATGTCAAATTCTGTAGTTCCCAAGTTCACGATTATCGTAGGCAACTCCTTCGGGGCAGGTAATTATGCCATGTGCGGAAAAGCATACGATCCTCGATTGATTGCCGCCTGGCCCTCCGCCCAAATTGCAGTGATGGGTGGTGCTCAGGCCGCAAAAACACTGCTTCAGATTCAGGTAAGCTCTATGAAAGCTCAAGGCAAGGAGATTACTCCTGAACAAGAAGCAGAGTTGCTAAAGACCATTACCGACCGGTATAACGGCCAAACTTCCCCTTATTACGCCGCATCAAGGTTATGGGTGGATGCTGTCATAGATCCATTGGATACCCGTAAATGGATTTCTATGGGAATAGAAATGGCCAATAATTCACCAATCACTCAAGCCTATAACGTAGGCGTCATCCAAACTTAAAACATATGTCTGAATTCAAAGATATCATTGGGAAGGTCGAAGAGTTCCACGAGGTTTTTGGCCTCGAACACAACGTGCCACCTTCCGCTCATATTGGAGAGGATAAAATCGCTTTGCGCC
>JBJTQS010000058.1:0-3222 GCA_046075765.1 Bacteroidota bacterium | reverse complement strand
CCTGTCTTGGATGAAAAAGTCGGCAGATATGCTTCGCAATTGCGTGAAGATATCGGATTGATTGAAGGTGTGTACGACCCTTTTGATCGTAAGAAATACCTTTCCGGGGATGTAGCACCTGTGTTTTTCGGTAGTGCCATCAATAATTTCGGAGTAAAGGAATTGTTAGATGCATTTACACAAATAGCCCCACCTCCTGGCGACCGCGATTCCGCTGAAAGAACGATTCAGCCCAGTGAAAAGAACTTTACCGGATTTGTTTTCAAAATACATGCAAACCTAGACCCTAGGCATCGCGATCGCATCGCCTTCCTCAGGATTTGTTCTGGAAGATTCGAAAGAGGGAAGTTCTTCCATCATGTAAGACTCAACAAGGAATTGCGCTTTAACAGTCCGGCACAATTCATGGCACAGTCTAAAAACATCATCGATGAGGCTTATCCAGGCGACGTAATCGGATTGTATGATACAGGTAATTTCAAAATCGGCGACACGCTAACGGAAGGAGAAACTTTGAACTTCAAAGGCATTCCTCGATTCTCGCCCGAGATTTTCAAAGAGTTAGTGAATACCGATCCAATGAAAACCAAACAGCTCGACAAAGGAATCATGCAGCTAACCGATGAGGGTGTTGCACAGTTGTTCATCCAAAACGGCGGAACCAGGAAAATCATAGGCACCGTTGGTGAACTCCAATTCGAGGTAATCCAACACAGGTTACTTCACGAATACAGTGCATCCTGCAAATTCGTTCCAATGAACATTTACAAGGCTTGCTGGATCACCTGCGAATCCAAGGATAAACTGGATGAGTTCACACGGTTCAAACAAAATCAAATCGCATTCGACAAGGATGGAAACCCAGTATATTTCGCTGACTCGCAATGGATGCTGGATCAGATGATCAAAAACAATCCTGATATCCGTTTCCATTTCTTGTCTGATACATTAGAGACTGTCTAACTATGAAGTATTTTAATATCTTGATTGTTGGTCTTTTTATTTCCATTTCGTTCACGACTTTGGAAAACACCTACGCACAATCGCAAAAATCATCTAAAAAAATGCAAGCTCCTAAAGCAACTAAAAATCCAAAGGAACTGATCACTCATGGTCACAAAAGAATTGATCAATATTTCTGGCTGAATGAAAGGGAAAATCCTGAGGTGATCAAATATCTTGAGGATGAAAATAAATATACGGATGCCATGTTATCAGGCACCAAAGAACTGCAGGAGCAGCTCTTCAAGGAAATGAAAGGTCGCATTAAGGAGCAAGACCAAAGTGTGCCATACTATTACAATGGTTACACATATTACACACGATTTATAGAAGGTGGCGAATACCCGATTTATTGCCGTCAAAAAGGCAGAAGTGGCGGAACAGAAGAAATACTGTTGGACTGTAATGAAATGGCGAAAGGCCATGCATACTTCAGTGCCACTTCCATGGAAGTTAGTCCAAACAATCTGCTCGGCATGTTTGCCGTTGACACCATGGGCAGAAGGAAATACACCCTAATGTTTAAGAACCTTATTACTGGGGAAATCCTACCCGATAGGATTCAGGATGTTAGCGGTAATGCTGAATGGGGCAATGATAACCAAACAGTCTTTTATGATGTGAAAGACCCTGTTACATTGCGGGAGCATAAAATCATGCGACATGTGATTGGAACTTCTGTAAATTCAGACCAGGTGGCTTTCGAAGAAAAAGATGAAACATTCAGTTGCTATGTAGGAAAAACGAAATCACATAAGTACTTGGTTGTTTATACGAGTAGCACACTTACTACCGAGAATCTGATTTTAGAGGCTGACAACCCGTCTGGAAATTTCCGCGTTTTCCAACCACGCAACCGCAACCACGAATACTCCATCGACCATCTGAATGGCTCTTTCCATATCATGACCAATGACAAAGCCAGGAATTTCAGATTGATGACATGTTCTGAGAACAACACGGGCATGAGCCAATGGAAAGAAATCATCAAGCATCGTGATGATGTGTTTTTGGAAGGCCTGGAGCTATTCAATGGATATTATGTTCTGAGTGAAAGAATCGGTGGACTACCCAGATTGCGAATCATCCGCGAAGACGGCAACGAACATTATTTGGATTTCGGCGAAGCTGCTTATGATGCCTATTTGGGAGCTAATCCCGAGGCAGACACTAAAGTAATCCGTTATGGGTTCAACAGCATGGTGACTCCAGCATCCACATTCGATTACCACATCGAAACAAAGGAGAAGAAGCTAATGAAACAACAAGAGATAGTTGGAGGCTACGACGGAACCAAGTACCAATCCGAACGAATCAATATTAAAGTGCGTGATGGCGTTATGGTTCCCGTTTCCATCGTATACAGGAAAGACCTTTTCAAAAAAGACGGATCGAACCCTATGCTGCAATACGCCTATGGCTCTTATGGCATTTCCATGGAGGCAACGTTTTCATCTGCTCGGTTGAGTTTGTTGGACCGCGGATTCGTTTATGCGATTGCGCACATTCGTGGTGGACAAGAAATGGGTCGTCAATGGTATGAAGATGGAAAGTTGCTAAAAAAGAAAAACACATTTCAAGACTTCATAGACTGTTCTACATTTTTGGTTGAACAGAAGTACACATCATACAACAAACTATTTGCCATGGTTGGCAGTGCCGTTGGATTGTTGATGGGAGCTGTAATCAATATGGCACCTGAAAAATACAGAGGCGTGGTTGCTGCAGTCCCTTTTGTGGACGTGATCACCACGATGCTGGACTCCTCAATACCCTTGACTACATCCGAGTATGACGAATGGGGAAACCCTGAAGACAAGGAATACTACGACTATATGCTTAGTTATTCCCCTTACGACAATATTGAGCCGAAAGCTTATCCGAACTTGTTAGTCACCACAGGCCTACACGACAGTCAAGTGCAATATTGGGAGCCTGCCAAATGGGTTTCAAAACTCCGGGAAATCAAAAAGGGCGATGAATTGCTTTTACTTTATACCAACATGGATGCGGGTCATGGCGGAGCTTCGGGCAGGTTTAAAATGCTGAAGGAATTGGCTATGGAGTATGCGTTTATGATTGATTTGGCTGAAGAAAAGTAACAGTTGGCGGGATGCGGCGGCGGTAGCAAAAGCACCAGTACCAGTAGCAGTACCAGTAGCAGCGTAGCCCTGAGCTCGTCCGATAGCTATCGGTCCGATAATTATCGGACGAAGGGTA
>JBJTQS010000057.1:0-9499 GCA_046075765.1 Bacteroidota bacterium | reverse complement strand
TTTTTGAAGGTAAAGACGGGTGGGGATGGAGATGACCGCATGGTGGTGATATCTGCAGCCCTGAGTAAGGACGAGTCTCATGATGTGGCGGTTATCGAAATATCCCGCCAAGGCAAGGAGCGTGCATTGTTACAGATTGTTGGGGATGAAGATTTGTACGGCAATGTGCGCGTGGTTGAGCCCTTTGAGGAGGGCGAAGAGGATGATACTGACAGAGGACCGGCCGCCAATGTTAACGAATCAATCGCAGACGTTTGGGTGAACGTATGGTTTTGGCCTTGTGTGACATGGTTTTATGGTCCCGGCTACATCGTGTATGTTTCGCCATGGTACTGGGATTTTTATCCGGAGTGGTGGATGCCTTGGCCACCGTATTCGTATGTGATATTCTACGGGTATTGCGAGCCTTACCATCATCATTATCACCATGTGCAAATGCATCGCACATCACATATTCACCAAACGGTTTATATGCCACGGCGTGAAAGTTCACGCCAAGTGGTGCGTAGATACGAGAGGCCTGTAAGGGAGTACCGCGACAAAAATCCAACCCCTAGGCATCTGGAAATATCGAGGCCGAAGCCATCGCGCCCACAGCCTGATATTGACCGCGACCGCCGGCGAGATCAGGACCGAAAACCGGTTAATCCGCCACCAACTCCACGAGGCGGCCGAAAGCCTCGCTAAGACACTAACACAAGCCCATCATTCAACCAAATTCTACGTAAAAAACAAGGAATTATGGGTTTTGTCTACCCCTCAATTATTGCCTATTTGGTCTTGTCAACATATGTTTATATCTTTGCTCCCCCATCTAATAAACAACTGATTATCAAACCTTAAAAATTAACCAGTAAACAACGGAATTACGATGTAGCAGACTGATTTGGCGACCCACCAATTGAATTCACCCCGATTCAATGGCTGTTGGCCAAAATCCTTGAAAATTTACTTGACACGAGTAGGTTTTTGGTGCTAGCTTGCCTTCGCAATTTCAAAAATTGCCCCCAAACCCCACTGCCGAATTGGTCCAATGGACTAGGCACATTTAACTAACCTGAACATGATGAACAGCCGTTCGTCTTACAAAAGTTTACGCTCTTGTTGCAAGCCAATGGTCTGCGCAGCCAACACAACTTATCCCCAATTCTGAAAATACTTAAAACAAATAATTCTAACCTTAATTAATTTAATCAAAACCTAAAAACAAATGAAGCCTAAAAACAATTACTCAATGAGTGGTTTGGCGGTTGCTCTGGTCTTGATGATTGTTGGATTCTCCAATAATGTCGATGCTCAGTGCTTCACGCCGTACAATGTGGCAAACTTTGGTATGGAAGGAGACATGCGCGCCAATACACCTGGAACCCTGCTTTCTCCACCTGCTGCCAACGTGGCCGGACTTCCTCAAGATGACTGGTTCATCGATGCAGCTAATTCTGGTCCTGGCAATGGGATCATTGGAACTACTGCTGCTACCTCGGTTCCTCAAGGACTAAGTGCGGCCAATTTTAAGGCATTAATTCAAAATGCCAGCATTATTGGTCGAAACCGTACGTACCAACAACGTATGGCGTTTTCAACGTTAGTTGAGTTTCCTCTGATAAACGGGTATTATTACTTGGATGCGGTTGCCGCTCGCGACAACCATACTGCAGGTGGAGCAGTTGACAGTTCTGCCTTTGCTGCCGGTCCCGACAAGAACGGTGCCAACCCGCAAACCTGGACTATTGGAGTTGCAAGTGTTCAGCAAAAGAATGACCTAATTGATGTGGGTGGACATTTGCGCCGTGGCGCTTTTAACCCAGTTACCGGAAAGCCTGGTGATTTGTGGGGGATGGCATTTGCCACTACTCGTAACACCTCTGGTGATGCACATACCGATTTTGAGGTTTTCCGTACAGCACCCTATTTAACAGGAAATGGAATTGCGAACACAGGACCTGATGGTGGACATACAGCCGGAAGACTTAATACAAACGGTACTGTGCTTTCTCCTGGCGACCTTTTAGTTTCGGTTGATTATGCCAATGGAGGAACAAATCCTCAATATTCTGTACGTATTTGGGTTAACCCAAATGACCTCAAGGGTGATGGATCTGGTTTTACAATTGCTCAATACAACAGCATTTCTACCGATGCGCCAGAACCAGGTATGCCAGGCAGACAGTTTGTTTTTACAGGGGTGTTTGATGGTGGAACTGGCTCCGGACCTTTTGGTTATGCTGAAATAGTTCCTTTAACTGCAAATGCATCAAGCTGCTTGTTCTTCTCAGTAGTAAACACTGGAGTTGTTCCAGGCACTCCTTGGGGTAACTTAACTGCTCAAAATGCAGCTTACAGCGATGACATGGAGCCTTTGGTAAATGTTGAGGTAGCTATTAACTTCTCCAAGTTCGGCTTGGATATTTCTCCTATTCAAGGCGACTGCTTCCTTCTTTTTGGATCTCTTTGTATTAAAACTCGATCATCGTCTTCTTTTACTTCTGAGATGAAAGATTTTGCAGGGCCATATTTATTTGGAAACTTCTCTGAAGTTAACGCCCATGCAGGGCCAGACATGAATCTTGAATGCTCCACTACATCTGTGATGTTAGATGGAAGTTCTACAACACCAGGCGCAATTTATTCTTGGGCAGTTGTTCCTGGTTCTGGTGGTCATATCGTTTCTGGGGCAAACACAAAAAACCCTGTTGTTGATGCAGCAGGTTGCTATGTTTTGACTGTTAACAACCCCAATTTCTCTTCATGCTCATCTAAGGACACCGTTTGTGTTGTTGGTGTTCCAGATGTAACGCCTCCAACTGTAACTTGTCCTCCTTCCATCACCCGCACATGCACTTCTGAAGTGCCTGCAGGTGCTACCACCTTGGCTGCGTTCATCGCCCAAGGAGGAACGGCTTCTGATATCTCAGGAACCGTTAACGTTTCTTACACCGACGGAGCCTTGGTTGGTGGAAGCTGCGGTGGCACCATCACCCGTACTTACAACTTCACCGATGCTTGTGGCAACCCAACTTCTTGCACACAAATCATCACCATCAACGATAACATTCCTCCAACTATCAGCGGTCCTGCTGATCAGACTTTCGGTTGCAACCCAACTATCCCTGCTGCCGATATCAATTTGATCACTGCATCCGACAACTGTACCGGAGTTACCGTTTCCGTTCTTGCTGATCAAATCAGCGGCGCTTGCACCAAGACCCTCGTTCGCACTTACCGTGCTACCGATGGTTGCGGCAACACTGCTGACTGGGTTCAAACTTTCACTTACACTTATGATGTAACTGCTCCTTCTATCAATGCTTCTGGTTCTGTTGCCAACAACAGCGACCTAGGTTGCAACCCTACCGCTGCTGAAATCGATGCAGCTTTGGGTAGCGCTACCGCTACTGATGCTTGTGGAGCTGTTACCGTTGACGTAACTACCGATGGCGTTGTTTCCAACGGCTGCATGCGTTCACAAACTCGTAACTTCTCTTCAACCGATGGTTGTGGAAATACCTCTAACGATAGCCGCACTATCTCTTGGAAAGTCGACAACGACGCTCCGGTGATCACCGCTACCGGTTCTGTTGCTGACGGATCTGACTTAGGTTGCAACCCATCTGCTGCTGCTATCAACGCTGCATTGGGAACCGCTTCCGCTACCGACAACTGCGACAACGTGACCGTTAGTGCAAATGACGGCGCTGTATCTGCAAACGGATGTCAGAACAGCCAGACGCGTACCTTCACTTCAACCGATGCTTGTGGCAACACCTCATCTGTAAGCCGCACGATCTCCTGGAAGGTTGACTTGACCGCTCCGGTTATCACTGCTACAGGTTCTGTTAACGACGGTGCTGACCTTGGTTGCAACCCTACTGCCGCTGAAATCAACGCTGCGTTGGGAACTGCTACCGCTACCGACAACTGCGACAACGTGACCGTTAGTGCGAACGACGGCGCGGTATCTGCAAACGGTTGTCAGAACAGCCAGACCCGTACCTTCACTTCAACTGATGCATGTGGCAACACCTCATCTGTAAGCCGCACGATTTCTTGGAAGGTTGACTTGACCGCTCCGGTGATCACCGCTACCGGTTCCGTTAACGACGGTGCTGACTTAGGTTGCAACCCTACTGCCGCTGAAATCAACGCTGCATTGGGTACTGCTTCTGCTACCGACAACTGCGACATCGTGACCGTTAGTGCGAACGACGGTGCCGTATCTGCAAACGGTTGTCAGAATAGCCAGACCCGTACCTTCACATCTACCGATGCATGTGGCAACACATCATCTGTAAGCCGCACGATCTCTTGGAAGGTTGATTTGACCGCTCCAGTGGTTTCTTGCAATGGTGGTAACGGAGACATCACCGTATGTGTTGGTGATGCAGGAAACGTAAGCTTCGTTTCAACTGCTACTGACAACTGTGACGGATCAGTTCCTGTGAACTGCGTACGCAGCGACGGTTTGACTCTTGAGGATGCATATCCTGTAGGAACTACAACCGTTACTTGCACCGCTACTGATGCGTGCGGAAATGTTGGAACTTGCAGCTTCAATGTTATTGTGTTGGCTAACCCAACTTGTACACTTACTGCTCCAGCAACACTTCCTGTATGCGGATCTTCTGGCAACACTCTTACCTCTACTGCTTCCAACGCAACCAGCTACGCATGGAGCGTAACTGGAAACGGTTGGGCAATCACAGGTGGAGCTAATGCTGCTTCCGTAACCTACACCGCCGGTACCGGTCCTGCTACCTTCACTTTAACTGTTACTAATAGCTTGAACGGTGTGAATTGCACCAGCACTTGCTCTGTAACGTTTGAGTGTGCAGGCGAGCGTTACTGTACCTATACTCAAGGTTACTACGGACAAGGCGGAGGAACCAACTGTACTGGATTTACTACTAAGCCATTGTTGCTTGGTATGTTGAACGGCAGCCCATTGGTTGTAGGTGGTGGTTCTAACACGCTTACCCTAACAGCTGCTGATGCTTCCAGCAATTGCATCTTCTTGCGTCTGCCCGCAGGCGGAACAAGTGTTGCCTTGAATGGTGCTGCTACTTGTTCTAACCCAACCGGTATTATGATCAAGAATACTGGTGAGTTCGGAAACACTTTGTTGGGTCAAACCATTACTCTTGGCTTCAACTTGCGTGTACCAGGTACAGCTCTAGGCAACTTGCAAATCACAGGCAAATACCTGACTACTGCTCAATCAAGTGGTTCAGGATGTGTGAATCCAACTGCTGTTGCGGTTCCAGGAACCGAAAAAACGTTCTTGATCCCTGCCGCTGTTATCAGCTACCTCGGCTCTAACAAAACAGTAGCTGGTCTCTATGCCTTGGCTAACCAAGCTTTGGCCGGATCACTTCCTGCAGGTGCACCTTCACTCGGACTGATCAACTCCGCTGTTGACGCAATCAATCGTGGCTTCGACAAGTGTCGTGTGTTGGTAGGATTCTCTAACGTTGCTCCTACAACTACCGTTCGTGTAACTGATGGTGAAATGGAGCCAGTTTATGACCTGAGCGTTAGGGCATATCCAAACCCATTCACACAGAAGGCAAGCATCGAGTTCAGCTTGACCAACGCAGTTGAGAACGCCGTAGTTGAAGTGTACACACTGAATGGAACAAAGGTTGCTACTCTTTTCAACGGTTCTGTAGCGGCTGAAAAGTCATACATCGTTGAGTTGGATGGCACCAATCTTGCCCCTGGTATTTACGTTTACCAAGTAAACACCGGAAGCAATGTTTACACCAACAAGCTCATCCTTACCCGCGAGTAATCGTAGGTATTGATAAAAGCAAAACGGGGGATTCCATTCGGAGTCCCCCGTTTGTTTTATATGACAATTGGTATTACGCTGCTGCTTTGTTTTCCTTTTCGGGATAGCCTAACAAGTAAATGATGTGTGGCGCACCTTTGCGCTTAATGGTTCCAATCTCCCAAGTGTATCCTGGTGCGTTAATAGACGAAGTCATTTTTTGCAACTCTTTTTCCGAATAGGTTCTCAATACCGATACCAATCCGTCCCACATGGTGAACAACGGTATGGCAGGAATCACATAAGTGAAAAAGAGTCGACTGAAACTGAAAGGGCGGATAAATGGAACGGCCAGCATAACCACTATTGGCGTGAATAACATGGCGATGAAATTCGTAAACGACCTTTCGGTGGCTTCGAATATTCCGATGGCGGCGTTGCTGTGTGCGGCATTTTCTAAAATGCGTTTGGCTTGCGCCGGACGAAAGTGATGGAAGGAAACGAATTGTGTACGAAAGCCTTTCAAATCTTTTGGAACATCTACAGCATCTACCGGATTCGCAACATAGTCAATGTCTCCGTTAGAGTGTTCGGATAGGTTTTGGAATGCAACCAGATTGGGGTACTTGTCGGTAAGCACCACTTTCGTATCCTGGTATTCCGCTTTCATGTATTGGAAAACTTTGGAGATGCCTCCGCCTCCGCCCGAGCAGATGTCGACGATGCGCGTGCTACCGCTTTTCTCAAGACCCTTTCGGATCACCGGAATCACAGGTTTGTATAAATCAATTTTATTGGCGGCAAACTGCAGATAATCGGTGATGCCTTTTCGGAAAACATCGGGAAACCAAGGTTGATCTTCAAATTCAAATAAATGTACGCGAGGCATTGGTTGGTTTTTTCCGATGCGCAACATCGCGATCGGTTAACCAATTGTACGTTCAATTAGCAGTTGCGTATGCACCAACAGGCGCTGACGATTACGTTTGTAAGAAAAGCGACGAAAAAGAGCAGATTGGTTATTTGCCGATGCCGTATTTGCCAGGAGCCAAAACACCTTGTGAGTCGAAAGCCTCTTTGATGGCATCTAGCACTGCGGCATTTTTGGGTTTTGGGAGTTCATCAAATGCTCCTGAACCGGATCTGTAAGGTAAGTATCCATTTTGCGCCAGAACCTCATGGCACTTTTTGGAAAACGCCAACGCTTTGGCTAATTCAACATCACTTCGCTCATAGTTGATGTTGGTAATCATGATCAAGGAGCGCGGATTCACGGCGGTGAATGTAACAGGGAAAGCGTAGCCGTTTTCCTTGAATAGCGTTGCAGTCAATTGGTATAGTCGTGATACGGACTTGCTATCTGCAGCACAAACCGCATTGATCCAAAGGAAGCAGGTTTTGTATGAATCGGTTCGTATGGTTGCGCTTTGCAGCGATGCGTCGGACAAGAGGATTCGAAGCGGATTATCTGTGGGCACACCCATTTGCAAATCCCAAACATCTTTCAGGGGTTGATAAAGTGAGATGTTGAAGAGTCGGTTTGCGAATGCCGCGAGTCGCATCATGAATTCATCGATGAACCAGATGGATGCTTTGGGGTAGGCTTTTTTCAAAGCCGCACGCACAATGCGTTTTTTTGCAATCACCATGTCGGTCGGTCCGGATATGGAACCACTCATGTTCCAGAATCCCGCCATGCGGTTTTCTTTTTCTCCGATAGCGCGCGATTTGTTGGCGAAGTGTACGGCACTGTTCACCACACCGTTTAGTTTTAGTTCGCGAATGGCATCTACGAGCAACGGCAATGCGGATTCATCTTTTGCAGATACCACGAACATGCAAGTCTTTTCAGGCTTTGGCATCAGCTCTATCGTCATCTCGGTGATGATGGCGAAATTTGATTGACTGAGCAGCCCGTCTAACATGGGACCAACTCCGTATCGGTAGGTGTTTTTGGCATTGGCATCTTCGTAATCGCCGAAACCGGTTTTTACAATTGCACCATTCATCAATACAGCAGTCATGCGCACCACCCGTGCAAATCGATCGCCATAATCGGTGTGGCCGAAACCTCTTTCGAGGATGTTGCCAACGATAGATGCATCCAGTCCCGCACCGGTAACATCCAATTGCAATCGGCTGTTGGCTGCTTGCAGATGCTCGTACATTTTCTGTTGTGAAACACCGGGCTGTAGTGTGGCGTAAGCGAGTTGCTCATTCACCTCCACTATTTGATCCATGCGAGAAAGATCGATGATGACTTGTCCGGCCTGGGTGCCTTGTGCCTCACCGTATCCGAAGTTTCGACCTCGTGATATTACAAACAGCTTCAGCGTATCTTCCTTGGCTTTAGCCAGGATGGCAACAACCTCATCGGTGCTTATCGGATACACCACACATAGTGGATGAACCTTGGTGCCACCAATGCTGCTAGCATAACGGGAAAGGGTGTCGGCATCATCGCGGAAGCGTTCGCTCCCTACGATGGAAATCAGGCGGCCTGCGGGATTTGACGTCCCCATATTTTTTGGATGAAGTTTGAGATGGAATCGCTCATTTCAGCCGGATCAACGAATTTATTAGCATCGAAGAGATAGCGGTTTTCAAAATCAAACTGCATGGGGGTATTATAGATTTCGCGGTTCAGTTGGAATTGCTCGCTTTGTAAATCGATACCGTTGGCATGCAACAGAACCACCGGAGCAGTACGAAGCTTTCCGTAGTCGCGAACCTCACCAACTTGTTTGAAACCGAATACTTGATTAAAGAAAGCCATGCGGCGTGGGTGCACTCCGATAACGTAGTCGTGGTGGTCGCTGTAAACACCGAAGCGTGCAATACCCGACATGAGTTCTGTGATGTTTTGGAAATTGCCTGCTGCGCGCGTATCGGCCAATAGGCCTATCTCGATCAACTTTTTTCCTTCTTGTCGGAGTTGGTCGAGTTCGTTTTGGTAGTAATGATCCAAAGGCAATCCTCGGTTGCTATCTAAAACGGCGGAAACGGTAGAAACGGTGTGGCCCATTTTCTTGCCCATGAAAACGGCAGCATTCGGACTGATGTACTCAGGGAAAGTGAAGACCGAGAGCTCGTTGGGCATGATGAGCGATGCCGCCAGATACTGCTTGTAAACCAAGCACCAGGCCTCTGTGACCTCCTGGAAAGTGCTCGCTACTTTGTAATTAACCATTTTTCGGTGGTATTAATTGATTGCAGAACTCAGTTTCAGGACTCGTGGTTTTGTACTTTTCGAGAACAAATATAATCTCGATTTGTTCATTCGCCAAGTATTTTCTGCCGTTCACCCAAAATAAATTCATTTTAACCCCAATTTACTGCCGTTTAAAACCAGTGGTGAGCAATTTGAGCTGAAACCTTACATTATTTAACTTGCTGATAATTAGTATATTGAACTGAGCGCGGTTGATATTGAGCATACGATTCCTGTAAATGACTGATGTTCAGGGGTCTTTTTTGGTACTTTTCGAAGGTTGGGGTGTTTTCTGACAGTTTTTTTAAGTGACAAGTGACATGTAACAAGCGCCGCCCTGAGCTTGTCGAAGGGTGACAAGCTCAGGGCAAGCTGGTACTGTTACTGCCATCCGCCGCTGCCATCCGCTTCCACCCTTGCCCAATTCAACCCCGTTTTCTACCTTTACTATCATAAAACAAATTCTACAGAAATGAACAGACTATTTCGTTTCATGATTTTGGCGATGGCCATGCTAGGAG
>JBJTQS010000056.1:0-3718 GCA_046075765.1 Bacteroidota bacterium | reverse complement strand
CAAAAGATTATCCAGGCTTGGGTGTGATAACCAGAAGAGGTTATGCCGAATCAGATTTGGTGGATTACAAAACCGAAAACCTGAAATTAGGAACTGCGCTTCACTATCGCGTTAAACCCGAAATGGAGTTGATTTATGCCTTCAATTTCGGAACGGGAAGCACCATTTACCAAGGCGACAACAGATATGCGCTGCAAGACATCAAATTCTATCAGAACCGCATCGAATTAAGACAGAACGAAAAATGGTTCATCCGAGCCTATTCTACCAAAGAGGATGCAGGTAAGTCCTATGATGCGTTCTTCACTGCTTTATTGTTGCAAAAATCAGCAAAGCCATTAAATGATTGGACGCAAGAATATCTGGACTATTGGTACATCAATGTTAAAAATCAATTGTATAACCTGCCTGGATTTCCTCAGGTCGGTCAATTCCCAACTTACACGGATTATTTAGCCGCCATTAATCCATTTCTGCAGCAAAACTACCCAGACACGCTTGCATACTTCCATCAGCTAACACAAAATTATGTTGACGGCCCGGGCAACATACTGAACAACAATCAACCTTTTTACGAGCCGGGCACGTATGCATTCGACACCGCATTCGCTGCCATCACATCTAAAAGGTCTTTTTCTGAAGGAGGTTCTCGGTTTTATGACCGATCAGCGTTATACCACATACATGGTGAATATAAATTCACACCAGAGTTCGCCGACATAACAGTAGGCGCGAATTTCAGGTGGTACCGACCAGAATCCGATGGAACCATTTTCAGCGATACCAGTGGAGTTGTAATCAAAAATGAAGAAGGCGGGGTTTATGCCGGACTTGAAAAGAAAGTCGCCAAAGACAAATTGAAAATTAGTCTCACTGGTCGTGTAGACAAGAATGTGAATTTCGATTACTTGTTTTCGCCTGCCGCGTCTTTGGTATATGTTCCTGACAAACAAAACGTGATAAGGGCTTCCTTCTCGTCTGCAATCCGCAATCCAACTTTGGCAGACCAGTATCTTTACTATCCTGTTGGAAGGGCTATCTTGGTCGGCAACAAAGATGGTTACGACAGCCTTGTGACTGTACAATCACTCATCAACTTTTTCGATTATAACAAACAGTTCGACACACTTGATTTTTTCTCACTCAAGCCTGTGAAGCCAGAAGAGGTCAAATCCCTTGAGATTGGCTACAGAACCACCATATCCAATAAACTATTCATCGATTTCGGAGCGTATTATTCATGGTATAAAAACTTCATTGGATATCGAATCGGTGCAGATGTGGATGTATTGAACCAATTTTATATTACCCAATTAGGTGACACTGTTTATTATGAAGACCTCCGCTTTAATAATATAGTTAGAATTGCATCCAATGCGGCAGAGCGTGTAACCACACGAGGTGTTTCGATCGGCATCAATTATTATTTGTGGAAGAATTATGCCATCACATCAAACTATTCCTACAATTTATTAGACAAACAAGGAACTGATGACCCCTTGATTCCCGCTTTTAATACTCCAGAACACAAATTCAACATTGGATTTAACGGCCGAGACATTAGAGGTTATGGGTTCAACATCAACTATAAATGGGTTGATGGATTCCAATACGAGGGCTCACCCCAATTCACAGGCTACCTTGATCGATATGATGTGGTTGACGCACAGGTTAATCGGAAGTTTTACAATAATCAATTGACACTCAAGGTGGGTGCATCAAACTTGCTGAACAACAAACATTACGAGATCTTTGGAGGCCCATTGGTCGGAAGACTTTACTACTTTAGCATCAGTTTGTCTGCTCCAACAAGAACTAAAAAAAACCAATAAAACCATAAACCCTAATGAACATGAAAAAAACCCTACAAATCATTGCCTTGGCCGTTGCCATTGCCGTAATTCCCGGCATGACTTTGGCTCAGCGTTACCTGACGGAGGTTTTCCCGAACGTTACAGTAACTACTAACGTACAGTATGGAACAAACATCTCCATATTCCCACCTCCAACACCTGCTTCGATCCCGTTGATCATGGATATCTATGAACCAACAGGCGATGTTGCAACAAATCGTCCACTCATAATTTTCATGCATACTGGAAGTTTACTTCCAAGGTATATCAACGGTACTCCAACCGGAAGCCGTAATGACAGCGCCACAGTAGAATTCTGTAAGCAATTTGCAAAAAGAGGTTACGTTGTTGCGAACATGGATTACCGCTTAGGTTGGAATCCTCAAGGCTCAAATGTCGATATTCGTCGCGGAACCTTGTTGAACGCCATATACCGTGGTTTACAAGATGCCAAAGCATGTGTACGTTATTTCAGGGCAGATGCATCAGGCGCAAACACCTATAAAATCGACCCAAACAAAGTAATCATTGGTGGACAAGGCACAGGTGGTTATATTGCCGTTAACTACATCAGCTTGGATAAGCCTGCAGAAATCAATCTACCAAAATTCCTAAGCGGTGTTACCGACCCTACATACGGTTATGTAGCAGGCCAATCATATGTTAACCAAGCTGTGCTGGGCGACTTCGACGGTTATGGTGGAATTCCACAATTGAACAATCCAAACAACTCACCAGGTTTCCCTAACAACGTTCAATTCGCCTTCAATCTTGGTGGTGCCCTGGGCGATAGCACATGGCTCGAGCCTGGAGATGCTCCAACAGTTGCTATGCACGTTGTTGGTGACCCATTTGCTCCATATAGCCAAGGAATCGTATTTGTACCAGGCAATCCTCCACAGTCAGTTGTGGATGTAATTGGCTCACAAAAAATAATTCAATTCGCCAATCAATATGGAAACAATGACTGTTTCAAAAACCTAGGGTTCCAAGATCCTTATACCCTAGCAGCAAACAACTACAACAATGGACTTGACGGATTGTATCCCTTCGTAACCGTGCCAGCAGTACAGGCAGGCCCATGGGAATGGTATGATTCAACTACAGTTGTAAATGGTGCAAATGCCTTAGGTCAAAATGGTGTGGGAATTTGGTCAAACTCATTGCTGACCAACCCTGACATGTCGAAGACTAAAGCGCTTGCCTATATCGATACGGTAATGAATTACCTGAATCCACGAGTTGTTTACTGCTTGAATCTGGCCACTGGTGTTAGCGATGTAGAAACAGCTTCCAGCCTGATTCGTGTTTCTCCGAACCCAGCAACAGATTATGTTCGCGTTGATTTGTCTTCTTTAAATACCGATGTGAAATCCATCCAGCTGTTAGATGTTTCTGGTAGAATAGTGAAAGAAGTTGCAGCGACCGAAAAGCGTGCTTATGACTTGAGCAGGGACAACCTGAGCTCGGGCACTTACTTTGTAAAAGTGATTTTGACTTCTGGAGAAGTTAATAAGAAACTCGTATTGCAATAAGGTTTTTAAGTACTCTTGAGAAAGGCTGCCTAATCGGCGGCCTTTTTCTTTTTCAGCCATTACATGCAGAAGTACCCGCAATAAAGCCAGTGGTCCATGCGGCCTGAAAATTAAAGCCACCAGTAACTCCATCTATGTCTAATACTTCTCCGGCAAAAAACAGGTTAGGTACGACTTTGGATTCCATCCGCTTGAAATCTATTTCTTTTAAAGCAACTCCACCACAAGTAACAAACTCTTCCTTGAAAGTAGTCTTGCCACGAACGCTCATTTTTGTAGCCTTGATGATCTCCAACAATTTATTGGTGCTTTGCTTGGATAGGTTACCTA
>JBJTQS010000055.1:0-11034 GCA_046075765.1 Bacteroidota bacterium | reverse complement strand
AAATGTTCATCTCCCGCAAGGGTGAACTACTCGTGAATGAAGTGGCGCCTCGCCCTCATAACAGCGGACATCAAACCATTGAAGGCAATACTGTTTCTCAATACGAGCAACATTTACGCGCCATCTTAGGTCTGCCTCCCGGCGATACTTCCATCATCAAGCCCGCCGTAATGGTGAACCTGCTCGGCGAGAAAGGTCATTCCGGTCCGGCAGTGTACGAAGGACTCGAAGAACTCATGCGTATGGAAGGTGCTTACCTGCATCTATACGGAAAAAAAACCACTAAACCCTTCCGAAAAATGGGCCACATTACCGTTACGGCCAATACGATTGAGGAGGCGAAGGAGAGGGCGAGGAAGGTTAAAGATGTAGTTCGGGTGGTAAGTAGTAGGTAGTAGGTGGTAGGTAGTAAGTGACATGTAACAAGTAAATACTTGTTATTAGAATACAACTTGTAACTTGTGACATGTAACTTGTAACTTACTACACATCATCTTAAAATAGAATTTAATTTTAATCATTTCTATATGTCATCCAAGGTTTCTTCAAAATCTGCGTTAGTAGGAATTATAATGGGCAGTAGCTCTGATTTGACTGTTATGCAAGCGGCAGCTGATATCTTAACCGAGTTGGGTGTTGCGCACGAAATTTCTGTTGTGTCGGCGCACCGCACACCACAACGCATGTTCGAATACGCCAAGGATGCGGCGGATCGTGGCATTCGTGTCATCATTGCAGGTGCAGGAGGAGCGGCTCACCTTCCGGGGATGGTGGCGTCCATTACACCACTTCCCGTGATTGGCGTTCCTGTGAAATCCAGCAACTCCATTGATGGTTGGGACTCGGTGCTTTCCATCTTGCAAATGCCCAACGGTGTTCCTGTAGCCACTGTGGCGTTGAATGCTGCACAAAACGCCGGCATCTTAGCCGCTCAAATTTTAGGTGCTTCCGATGCGCGTATCCGTAAGAAAGTAGCGGCTTTCAAAGAAGGCTTGAAGGAGAAAGTGATTAAGTCGGATAAGGAATTGAAGAAAAAGAAATAGTTCGTTTTTCAGTTGAACTTTTTCTTCAGCTCTCGTTCCGTCACTACAATCATCCAAATAGCGGAGCCGATCAGTATGCCAATTGATAATAGCGCGGAGATGTGTTCGGTTAAATTGAAAGGCAAAAGCAGCAACCCTGCTCCTAACATAATCCATCCACCAACCATCATTTTCTTCGCTCCATAAACCTGTGCGAAGTCCCAGGCCTCTTGCGACTTCATAGAGCGTGGGGTACGGTAGCCGTAAATGTGGTTGATTTTCTTGGGAGGGAACTTGGCGAAGAAATATCCCAACACGATGAACAAAGGACCGGTGATTCCCAATATGATTATTTCCATCCTTCTTTGGTTTTAAGTAAGGTGTTGCTGATGGTTTCCAATAGTCCGCCTTTGAAAGCATCATCATACAGCTGCCAGAACATGATGCCACCAAGGTTTTTCTTCCAGGCGTAAGCTGTTTTTAATTCGATGGATCGTTGATCATCGTAAGTGGCAAGTAGTCTGCGTTCTTTGTTGATGGCGTATGGCGCCTGCGCCTCATCATCCCAAAACAATTCAAATCCATTGGCTGCACTCAACGAATCGCTGGCAAATTTGGAAGAGAATCCATACTTGAATTTACACGGACGATAAAGTCCGGTTTCACCTGGTTCGGTCATCTCGAAAAATCTTCCGTAAAATGCGGCGCCAATCACAATCTTACCTGGATCAACACCTTTTGCAAGCATCATGTTTACCGCGTGGTCTGTAGATTCAGTTTGCTGCTTGGTAGAGTAGAGGGGTGTATGATGGCCGCTGATGGTGCTATAGCCGTGTACCAAATCATAACTCATCACATTCACAAAATCGATATACTGCATGGTGGCTTTCCAATCTATCGATGAATCGATGTATGTAGTGAACCCTCCCGCGGCAAAGCTGATGACCGCATCGGTCTTCAGCGTGGCGCGAAGCGCCTTCACCAGTTCGGTGAAGTTGCCGCGGTCGGCCTCTTTATACGGGTGGCCGGGATGTCCCTTCACCACGGGATATTCCCAATCGAGGTCGATGCCATCCGTACCAAAATAGTCATTCATCTCCCTTGCCGATTGTGCAAACTCATCTCTGCCTTGTTTGCTGGAGAACACATCCGAACATGGCTCACATCCGCCCCAACCACCCAGTGAAAGCATGACTTTCAATTTCGGATTTCGCTTTTTCAGCGATACCATCTGTTTAATGATGGTGCTGTCTTTTTCGGTGGCGATGTTGAGTCGGTTGCCTTTCAAATGGCCGAAACACCAAATCAAATGCGTTAACTGCTCCACCTGAAAGCTGTCGGGTGGTATAGTACGACCAGCATAATATCCAATAACCCTGAATTCATTCCGTTGGGCGATGGCACTGCTAACCATGAAGCATGCCATCAGGCAAAGGCAAAGTTTGAAACGGGTTTTCATTGCGGCATAAAATTAAACGTTTAATTCATAGGTGAGGCGGCCTAAAGGTTGTAACCAGGCCATATATTCGCACTTTGATTTTTCTTATGCTACGCACTTTTCCATTTGCGTGCCTTTTCTGTGTGTTACCCATACAATTGTTGGCACAATATAATACTTCTGTACTTCCTCTTAGTGTAGGAGCAGGTTCTGTTTTTCATAATCCAGCCATGACGGCCCATGGAGATTCCGCTTTCGAAGTGTTTTTACATCATCGCTCACCACTCATGTTAAAACCACTTGCAGAATCGATGTTTGGAACCGCATTTCGGATTACCAATCACAATTACATATCGATTGGACTCCGGTATTCTGGCTATTCGCTTTATAATCGTACGTCAGGTGTTTTGGCATTGGCAAACCGTTTAACGCCTTCATTGACGGCCGCCGTGCGCTTTGATGTGCACCATATTGCGCAAGGAGGAGATTATGGCAATGCTTCATCGTGGACCGGTTCGTGTGGTGTTTATTGGAGCCTCACGAAGTCGCTTTCGGCCGGTGTCTCCATTCAAAATCCTACTCGCACCAAATTAGGAGATAGCCGAACCAATGCACTTACGATTTCCACCCTTCAATGGTCGATCAACAATAAATCCTCGTTGTGGATAGGCGCAGCCAAGGAAGGACCCAATCCGATGTCTTATCAAATACGCATCGATTACCTTCCGGTTGATGCGCTTTTGTTGCAAGCAGGATTGTCCAGTGGTTTCGAGCCTTTTTCCATGGGATTCGCATTACATAAACCCAAGTTCGATTTCGGTATTTATTCATCCTATCACGAGCTGCTGGGGTTTTCTCCAGGAGCATTCTTTCGAATCAGGAAAATCTAAATGGTTATGCGTATTCTTATAGCCTCCATAATACTGCTACTTCCGTTTGATCTGCTGGCACAAACGGATGATTTGGTGGAATCCATTTCAAGCACAGCCGAACAATCATCTTCAACTGAGACATTGGAGCTTGGAGACATATCTTACGAGGTATTGGAAAATCCGATAGACTTGAATCAAGCCTCGGCTGATGAGCTTTTGCAGAGTGGACTTTTTACGCTTCAGCAAGTTGGTGCTATCATAGAGCACCGCAATAATTTCGGAAACCTGTTGAGTTTGCACGAGCTGCAAGTTGTGGATGGTTTCGGCGTGTCTGATATTTTGCGTATTCGGCCGTATGTAACCATTGGCAATGGCGTATATATGCCCGTTGGTGGTGTTTCTCGTTTGCTGCGTGAAGGTCGTCAGCAATTGATTTCACGAATTCAGTTTGTTCCTGAAACAAAAGCGGGTTTCGATAATCGATATGATAGTCCGCCCTATGAGGGTAGTCCAGCTGCCGTTTATATTCGTTACCGTTTTGATGCTGCGAATCGAATTCGCTGGGGATTTACAGCAGATAAGGATCCAGGGGAACCATTGTTCAAAGGGTCTCGCAAGGATGGTTTCGATTTTTATTCGATGCATTTGTATTTGCGGGATTTCGGGCGGTTTAAAACGATATCCTTGGGCGATTATCGATTATCTTATGGACAAGGACTGGTATTTTCTGGTGGTGGAAGGGGAATTCCGTCCGACCCTTGTTTGATGCTTACCACAGGCATGGGAAGAAGACCCTACACTTCTGCAGGGGAAAGCGGATTTTTCCGCGGCGCTGCCACTTCAATGTCTATTTCAAAAAAAATCACTACTGATATTTTCTTTTCGCAGGTCAAGCGAGATGCGAATGTGATGGTGGATTCTGATTCAATAAATATCTTTACTTCACTACAATCTTCTGGCCTGCATCGCACCTGGTACGAAATTGCTGATCGAAAGCAGGTGCGAGAACGGATGTTCGGTGCTGTGTTGCGCTACACTTCTTCGCGTATCAGGTGCGATTTAATTTCCACTATCACCCAATACGATCGCGATTTTTCCAAAACCTTTCAATATTACAACCAATTCGATTTCCATGGACGCAGCAATCCAATGATTGGTTTAAGCGCGCACCTGCCATTCAGGAACATGAACCTGTTTGCAGAAGCCGCTATGGATGGCAGCTGGAACAAAGGAATAGTTGCCGGGCTTGTTACTATGTTAGGAACCAAGGCGGGGATGGTGATGATGGTTCGTGATTACGATATTGGATTTTATAACCCGCATGGAGGCGCCTTTGGTGCTTCCTATCGCAATAGTGCCGAACGCGGATTGTTGTTCGGAATCACTTGCAAGCCATCAAAGCCATGGATGATGTCTTTTTCTGCCGATAGGTTTCAATTCAAATGGTTGCGGTACGGAGTGTCGGCGCCCACAACCGGAAGTCGTTTCGAAATCAATTTGTACTACAAGCCTGATCGAAAGAATGAGATTTCAATCCGTTTGCGTAATTCAATTCGCATGGAGGATGGTTCATCGGAATTTAAAACGGTTTTGTATCCAGAGCGAAAGAATGAATCGGGAGTTCGACTGCAACTCTTATCAACGGTTTCAAAATCCATCACGCTGCGCACCCGAATCGAGAAAAAGCTGATTGAATTTCAAATTCAAAATCAGAATGGATTTCTTTTTTACCAAGATGTGTTATTCAAGCCGATGGCTTCAAGCATCAGCTGGAATTTCAGATATGCGAATTTCGATACAGACGGATACGACTCCAGGATTTACGCTTATGAAAATGATGTTTTGTATGGTTATTCGATTCCCTCCCTTTACTACAGGGGCACTCGGCTCTATGCAAATTTGCAGTATAAGACGCGGGGCAATTTAACGGTTTGGTTGCGTTATGCAGTTACCTGGTATGCCAACCGAGAATATGTGGGCAGTGGCTACGAAGCCATCGAAGGCAATCGTAAATCAGAAGTAAAAATTCAGTTTCGTTTGGAATGGTGAACCCAGGCGGCACATTTTTCAGCTACGCGTTCACCATCCATGGCGGCCGACATGATTCCTCCTGCATATCCTGCGCCTTCCCCGCAAGGGAACAAACCACTTACTTGTGGATGCATCAAGGTTTCTGCATCACGCGGGATACGAACGGGCGATGATGTGCGAGATTCGGTGGCCACCAGCACGGCTTCATTGGTGAGATAACCTTTCATTTTCTTGCCAGCCATCTTCAAGCCTTCACGAATGGAGGTTGTTATGCCCGATGGTAAAACATCATCCATGCGCATTGGCTTAATGCCAGGTGTGTAAGAGCAATCGGGTAGGGTAGATGAGTTGCGAAACTCCAGGAAATCCATCAAGCGTTGTGCAGGCGCAGTCAAATCTGCTCCTCCCGCATCAAAAGCTTTTCGCTCTACCGCTTGTTGGAATCGTAGCGCACGCAAAGCACCCTCTTTTTGATAAGGCTTGAAATCGGCTTCTTGTACCTCAACCACAAGTCCAGAGTTGGCATAGGGGTTGTTGCGTTTGCTGGGCGACCAACCATTAACCACCAATTCATTAGGTCCTGTTGCGGCCGCGGCGATGATGCCACCCGGACACATGCAAAAAGAATAAACGCCGCGGCCCGAAGCCTGTTCCACTAATGCATAGGATGCTGGTGGAAGATAAGCCCCGCGAGAATCGCAATGGTATCGGATTCGGTCTATTTCTCGCTGTGGATGTTCTATCCGCACGCCAAGTGCAAACGGCTTGGCTTCAATGTTGATCTTGTTCTGTTGCAACATTTCGAAAATGTCGCGTGAAGAATGTCCTGTTGCTAAGATTAGTCCGTGACAATCAATATCAAAAGGTTCGTTGTTTGATGTGGTCGATTGCACGGTAATTTTTCGAACACTGGATGAATCTTGTTTCATCGCAGTAACTCTGGTGTTGAATAGGATTTCTCCGCCGCATGCAACAATCACCTTGTTCATTTCGGAAATGATGGCGGGCAGCTTGTTGGTGCCTATATGAGGGTGTGCATCGATGGCGATATCGGGCGAAGCACCGAAGTGGATGAAGTTTTCGAGGATGCGGTTGATGTCGCCACGCTTGCCCGAACGGGTGTACAGTTTCCCATCTGAATATGTTCCCGCGCCGCCTTCTCCGAAGCAATAATTCGAGTCGGGATTTACCACACGGTCGCGGTTGAGTTGAGCCAGGTCTCGCCTTCTTTCCCGAACGGGCTTTCCTCGTTCAACAATAATGGGTTTGATGCCACATGCAATCAGTCGAAGCGCCGCAAACATGCCTGCAGGTCCACAGCCTGCGATAACCACGCTGGGCGCATGTTCCACTTGTTGTAAGGAAATGATGTCGGATTTGGTCTCTATAATATCTGAGGCCGTTCGAATTTCTATTTGCATCCGTACCAAAACATGTTTGGACCGTGCATCGATAGATCGCTTTCGCAGATGTATGTGTTGGATCTCGTTGCTGGGTATCCCCGATAATCGTATCGCTTCAGCATGCCATACTGCAGGGTCGGCAGCCTTTTCCGGAGCCAATGCCAATTCAATCAACTTTGGCATATAGCGAATTATTCGAAAGTGAATGAGATTTGAAAAATGCGGGATCTCAATGCATCTATGGATGAGCTAAAAATAGCTGGATCATCAACCAGCAGGTTTCTGAACCCGTGATACATTTTCAGTTCGGTTCCAAACTTGAACCGCTCCATATAAAAGTCGATTCCGATTCCATATTGATAACCGTAGTCGTTGCGCTTCAGCTTCACAAAATCCTTATCCTTATTCTGCACTTTGGCTTGCGAAACCATGTCGATGTTATAACGCACGCCCGCCAGCACATACATTCGATAATTGTTTACCCGTTTGGATTTCAACTTGAGATCCAACGGGAATTCTAGAAAGGTGGATTCGATTTCTTTCACTACTTCAACAGGCTGGTTGGCATCGTAGAAGGTGTAGTACAAGTTACGCTGCGAAAATGCCAGATCGGGAGCGAAGCGAACTGAAAACAATTCGTTCAATCCCACATTGGCGATGATGCCAATGTTGAATCCAGATTGTTTATCTGATTCCACACGGAAAAGCGTGTCGCTAGTGTTGAAATCGGGAATGCGTTTAACTTTGAAATCGGTGGTATTGAGGCCGAGCAAGAAACCGAAATGCACCCGTTGCCTGTCGTAAGCTGGAAGGTTTTTAACGCGATCGCGTTGAGCCCATGCCGGAGCCATACAAAAGAAAAAAAACAGGAGGAAAACACTCCATTGCACTACTGGATATTTCATCGCTCTCCGTTTCATTTTTTCTTTCCGGTATAGATGGATGCGATGCCAAAGGTGACCCTATCAGTAGTGCAATCAGTGAAACCTGCATCCTTCAACTTTTCAATAAATGCTTTTCCTTCGGGAAATGCGTTTACCGATTCGGGTAAATAGGTATATGCGGCATTGTCGCCCGATACGGCTTTGCCGAGCCTTGGTAACACATGGTTGAAGTAAAATCCGTAGAGTTGTTTGATGGGGAAAGCGCTTGGCTTCGAGAATTCCAACACCACTGCGGTGCCTCCGCTTTTCAAGACTCGGAACATTTCGGCCAAGCCTTTGTCTAAGTGTTCGAAGTTGCGTACGCCGAAAGCCACTGTAATGGCATCAAAAGTATTGTCGGCGAACGGCATTTGTTCCGAATCGCCATAAGTAAGCGTTACGGATTGTTGCATGCCAAGCTTCGTTACTTTTTCACGACCCACTCCCAGCATGCCATTCGAAATATCGATTCCCGTCACTTTTTGGCACCCCGATTTTTTAGCCGCAATGGCGAAGTCGCCCGTGCCCGTTGCAATATCAAGTAGATGCTGTACTTCACGAATGTTGATTTTCTTGAGCGCTTTCTTTCTCCAACCACGATCGATTCCCATAGAAAGCGTATGATTCAAGAAATCGTATTTGCCCGAAATGTTATCGAACATTTCTGCAACTTCCTCTTTTTTGGATTTGCCTTGTATGCCGTATGGTTTGACTTGGTTCAAGATTTTTTAACGTTCAAAAGTTGCATCTAATTGTTAGCCCACCATGAAATGTGCATTGGGGTATTTGTATTGCGACGACATTACTCTGCGGCTGAGAGCCAAAGCGAGAGTAAGTGTTCCGATCCTTCCAACAAACATGGAAAGTATGAGGGTTAGTTTGGAGGGAACAGAAAGTCCGGCGGTGATGCCCGTGGATAGTCCTACTGTCGCAAAGCCTGAAGTCGCTTCAAAAAGCAAATCCAGGAATTCGAGTGTGGGGTCGAACATGGTCATTGCAAATGTGCACATAAACACGAACGAAGCCGAGAAGATGAAAATGGAAAATGCCTTATTCAACAACTCCCAAGCGATGTTGTAACGGAAAAGTTCAAGATTTCGCTTACCGCGGATGGTGGACCAAGCCGATACCAGTATGATGGCGAAGGTGGATGTTTTAATACCGCCCGCAGTGGATCCTGATGATCCCCCGATGAACATGAGGAACACCATCAGCAATAGAGTAGGGGTGGCCAGTTCTGCTATGTTAACTGTATTGAAACCAGCAGTACGGGGTGTCACGGACTGGAACAACGAGGTTACAACGGTTCCGAAACTGCTCATCCCCGAAAGGGTATTGTTGCGCTCTGTGAAATAAAATACGATTGCGCCAAACAGTACGAGTATAATGGAGCTGTTTAACGCAACGGTTGTACTGATGCGAAGTCGTTTCCATGGTAGTCGCATCCGCTCACGCATATTGGCAATTCCAAAGATGTCGATGATGGCGCCAAAGCCAAGACTACCCAAGAAAATGAGTAATAATATTGGAATGTGTAACAGGAAGTTGTTGCGTAACGCCGGATCATATAGGCTATCAGTGAACAACGAGAACCCTGCATTGTTGAATGCCGATATGGAGTGGAATACCGAGTAAAAGATCTTGTCTGACAGGGAATGGAAAACAATGCCATCGGGCCAGAGCATGAAAATAGATGCAGCGCCGATTCCTTCAATGAGCAGGGTAACGGTGATGATGTTTCGCAGCAAAGAATTGGCATCGAACAATGAGCTGGAGCTGAAAAAGTCCTGCATCATCGACTGGTGTTTAATACCAATACCCTTTGTGTACATTGAAGCAAAGAATGTGGCAAAGGTGATGATGTTCAAGCCGCCTAACTGTATCAGAATCATGATTACAAACTGGCCTTTGAAACTGAAATATTGGCTTACATCCACAACCGACAAACCGGTAACGCACGATGCACTGGTGGAAGTGAACAAAGCCGAGAGCCAATCAGCGCCTTGGCGGTCAGTGGTCATTTCAGGCATCATAAGTATAGCCGCACCTCCACCAATCAAAATCATGAACGATAATATGAACATGCTGCTCGCTTCTAACTTGATCATATCGAACAACGTGCTCACCTTGGCAATGTCGATGATGATGAAGATGAGTAGGATTACTTGAAGGGCTATATGGTAGGCAAAAAGATATCCATCAGTCCCGAAAGTTTCTAAAATCATCCGCACAAGGGGCGCATCAAAAACAAGTGTTGAGATCGCTTCCACTATTATGACACCGATCAGCGTAAGCTCAAGCCAAGTGGTTCTTAAAAATTTAGCCGGCTCAAAAGTGTACAGGAATCGAACGAGGTAATTCAAAACATAAAAGCCGAAGAGAAACTTCATGAAAAATATTTCGATTCCCCTGATTTCGTCGTTCTGTGGGAAGCCTACGATATATACCAAAACACCCAATGCCATTGCCGCCACCAATGCACTTTGGATCCTGAAAATCAACAGCACGGTTTCCTTGCTGCTGAAGATTCGCAGGTTTACTTTCTCGCGAAAGGTGTTTAAGGTCATGGTGCTTGCCGAGTAGGTTTATTCAATCAGTTTGGATGCTTCTTCCGCAAAGCGGATGGCATTTACAGGAACAACACCGATCTCTTCGCAAACCAATCCTCCAGCTAGGTTAGCCAACATGGCCACTTCTTTTGGAGATAGTCCGCAGGCGAGCGATAGGGATGCCACGCAGATGACCGTGTCTCCTGCACCCGATACATCAGATATGTCGCGCACATGAGCGGCAATGATTTCACCCTGTGTTCCGTCGGTGATAAACACACCGGCATCCGACAAGGTCACCATCATTAATGCTATGTTCCGTCCTTGCATGAATTCGTGCGCGACCTGTTGCAATGCAGCGGTGTCACGCTTATTTATTTTGGTTCCTGTGCCCGCTAACAATTCACCGAAGTTCGGTTTGAACAAAGACACACCTGTGTAGTTTCCGAAGTTGCGAAACTTGGGATCGACTGTAACGGGTATGTTTTTGGTTTTAGCTAGCGCAGTAATTGCATCGATGAGCGGTTTGGATATGATGCCTTTGTCGTAGTCCTCGAAAATGATCACATCCGGGTTTTCTCGATTTATTGTTTCGAGGCAGTGCGCTATAAACAGTTTTCGGGTATCGTCGGAAAGGTCGGTTGCGATTTCATCATCAATGCGAAGCAGTTGGTGGTTATTGCCGATCACGCGTGTCTTAACAGTCGTTCTGCGCTCGTTCGATAATAGCATGCCAGATGAGCCGATTTCACGATCGCGTAGCATACCCATAAACTCATGGCCTCGCATATCATCA
>JBJTQS010000054.1:0-8039 GCA_046075765.1 Bacteroidota bacterium | reverse complement strand
AGGACAAACAACGTATAAGTTGGCAATAAAGTTCAAGTTGAGCGTTTGGACGGCTCGTCCAATAAGCTATCTATGGAATCCTCCAGGAAATCTCGATTGTCAAGTTTTGGATATTGGGCCTCTGCGATTTCAACTTCATCGGGAAACATCATGCCTTGTTCTACATGGGTGAAACCATACATCCGTGCAAAGCGATCTGCCAGGTAAGCTTGCTCCGTTTGTCCGGGAGTGGGAATAAATACCGCTCGGGCATGATGCAGATGCAAAAGATCCATCAATGTGCTATAACCTGATCTGCAATAAACAATAGGATTGCTTGACATGACTTTCGTGAGTGTTGAGTCGTCTATAACATTTAATATGGTTGTGTTTTTATCGACTCTAACTTCATCTCCTGCAACACCTCGCACAACCAGGCTCTTCCCTGGTAAGCCATCGAAGTATTGCAACATTTTATGCTCTAACAGGCCTCTCTGAGGTTCGGGTCCCGACAATAATGCGATGCGCTGGAATGACATTTCGTTCGAACCCAATTTGGATTCGTTATTATGGCTGAATCTGGAAAGCAACCCTACATAACGGTAAGGGATTCGAAGTCCGTTCGAGCTTGATAGCTTACCAGCCCATTTGCCCTTTTCGTGTTCGGGTTCGTCTACTATCCATACCTCGTCGAATTTTTCAATAAATTTTCTGTGAAGAACGAACAACGCTTGATCAATCCACTTCCAATTTCTTCCAGATGAAATATGAATTTGGTGGGTCATGAAAATAGACTTGACTCCACTATTGTACAAGCCGTATCGATTGTCGGATATGACGCAGGAGACCTGATGCTTCGCAATGATTTGCTCCAATGCGTTGCGTTCATCACGAATGATGTTCAATAATTGAGGCAGTTGCTTCAGTAAGTGCACGGCCATGCTTCCCTTGCGGGAATAGGTGATGTTGTAGGAGGGAAGCGGCTCGAAAACCAGATCGGGGAACCTTTTACTAAGCAACTCACCTCCTAGTCCGCTTCCTGCAATCAATACTTCACACCCTCGACGTTTCAAGGATTCAATAACAGGTATGCATCGTGTGGCATGTCCAAGTCCCCAATCCAAAGGGGCTACCAATATACGTACCGCAGTTTCTTGCATCCGACAAAGGTAATCGTACTTCAACACCTATGCGATTGTGTAATTTTGCGAACGGATATTTATCGGGGATATGGCTAAGAATAAACTCAAGCGCTTTGCTGATTTGGAAGAAATGCAACGGGTGTTCCAACCTGCTTCTGCGTATTCCGACCGCGACTACCCGCTCAAGGGCAAATGGGGAGCCGAAGTTTTCGGAAACAATAACCCGATTGTATTAGAACTGGGGTGTGGCAAGGGCGAATATACCGTTGGGCTATCGCGCATGTTTCCGAATCAAAATTTCATTGGAATCGACCGAAAAGGGGCTCGTATTTGGCGTGGCGCGAAAACCGTCAATGAAGAACAAGTCATGAATGCCGCCTTCATGAGGGCTCAGATACAGCATTTGGGTTCGATTTTCGAGTCTCAAGAGATAAGCTCCATTTGGATCACCTTTCCTGATCCACAGCCACAAAAAGCCCGTGAGAAAAGCCGTATGACAGCACCAAGGTTCTTGGAGATGTATAGAAGGCTTTTAGTGCCAGGAGGAAGAGTGCAATTAAAGACCGATTCATTCCCTCTTTACGAATACTCACTTCAATGCGCTAAGGATTCCAATGCCATAATCCATGTGTCAACATCGGATCTGTATGCCACTTTGGATACAGACGAGGTTTTGGATATCAAAACCACCTACGAAAAACGATTTTTGGCCGAAGGGTTGAAAATCTGTTATTTGTCTGTTTCTTGGCCATCGTAGTAGAAAACCTGGTTTAGCTCAACGAATGCTTGGGCTTGGTTATGTGGTCACCGAGCGGATTACCCAAACAAGACTTAAGTAACAGAAAATCAATTATATTGAAGTGTTGAGCACTTCTTGCCTTTTGGTGCTTTTTTATTGGTTTTTATCTTCAATTGCCTCTGTTTTTTGCCGTAACTTTGCAGTCGCAAATTTTATTACCGACTCAACTACCATCTTCATTAAGCCATGTCGCATCAAACAGACACCCTGGAAAGGGTGATTATCAAGTTCGCCGGAGACTCCGGTGATGGAATGCAGCTTACCGGAACCCAGTTTACCAACACTGCGGCGCTATTCGGTAACGACATCAGTACATTCCCCGACTTCCCAGCGGAGATCAGGGCCCCACAAGGAACCTTGGCAGGGGTATCAGGATACCAACTGCACTTCGGTAGCACGAACATTTATTCCCCCGGCGATCGTTGCGATGTGCTGGTTGTGATGAATGCTGCCGCACTGAAAGCCAACCTCAAGCAATTGAAAAAGGGAGGTATCATCATTGCCAATACTGAAGGCTTTGACGCAAAGAACCTCCGCTTAGCCAATATCGCCGAGCAAGATAATCCACTCGAGAACGGATCTCTCGAACCTTACAAGGTTATTCGAATCGACGTTACCAAGATGACGCGTTCAGCCTTGAATGATTCAGGCCTTGGAACCAAAGAAATAGATCGATCTAAAAACATGTTCGTGTTGGGCTTCCTATATTGGATGTACAACAGGACTTTGGACAATAGCATCAAGTTTTTGGAAGAGAAGTTTTCCAAAAAACCTGAAATCCTAAACGCCAACATAAAGATCCTCAAAGCAGGATATCACTTCGGTGACACTACCGAAACCATGACTCCGCGTTTCGTGGTGAATCCGGCTAAAATGAAGCCAGGTGTTTACCGCAACATCATGGGTAACCAGGCTACAGCCATGGGTCTTATTGCCGCTTCGCAGAAATCTGGTCTCGAACTTTTCTTGGGCTCATACCCAATCACACCCGCATCCGACATTTTACATGAACTTGCCAAATACAAAAGCTTTGGAGTTAAAACCTTCCAAGCCGAGGACGAAATTGCAGCCATCTGCTCCACCATCGGCGCTGCCTTTGGAGGCTCCTTGGGTGTAACCACTTCCTCCGGTCCTGGTATCGCTCTAAAAGGTGAAGCCATCGGCTTGTCGGTGATGCTTGAAATTCCTTTGGTTGTTATTAACGTTCAGCGTGGAGGTCCATCCACAGGACTTCCTACTAAAACTGAGCAATCTGATTTAATGCAGGCCATGTATGGTCGCAACGGTGAAGCACCTATGCCGGTTATCGCCGCTTCATCTCCAGCGGATTGTTTTGATGCCGTTTACGAGGCCTGTCGCATCGCTGTTGAATTCATGACACCTGTGATGTTCCTTTCAGACGGTTATGTTGCAAACGGTGCAGAGCCTTGGCGCTTCCCTAAATCAGCCGACTTGAAGCCGATCAGTGTTGAGTTTGCGAAGGCCAAGAATGGTGGCGACAAGTATCTTCCTTACAAACGTGATGAAAAACTATCCCGCCCTTGGGCTGTTCCTGGAACTGCCGGTTTGGAGCATCGCATCGGTGGAATCGAAAAGCAACACGAAACAGGGAACATTTCCTACGACCCAGAGAACCACGAGTTCATGGTACACATGCGTGAAGCCAAAGTGGAGAAGGTCGCCGACTTCATTCCTGATCAAACCATCGATTCAGGTCCATCAAAAGGAAAACTCCTTGTGCTCGGTTGGGGCTCAACATACGGTTCCATCAAAACCGCACTGATTGACGCACATGCCAAAGGTTATGATGTGGCACATGCTCAGGTTCGCCACTTGAAACCATTCCCGAAAAATCTGGGTGAGATACTTTACAGTTATGATAAAGTATTGATTCCTGAGATGAACAATGGTCAGTTAGTGCGCATCATCCGCGATAAGTTCATGATTCCTGCTATTGCATTCAATAAGATCCAAGGAATGCCGTTCACCGCTGGTGAGATATTCGATAAGATCGAGCAAGTGCTTTCTGAAAAATAATTTTAAAACGAAATATCAAGATATTACCATGTCAACAGCTCAACCTACTCCCTCCATGACAACCTTCACCTCGAAGGAATTGGTTACCGACCAAGATGTAAGATGGTGCCCAGGCTGTGGAGATTACTCCATATTGAAGCAGGTACAAACAGTAATGCCCGAATTGGGAATACCTCGCGAAAACATCGTTTTCGTTTCAGGTATCGGATGCTCATCACGCTTTCCGTATTACATGGAAACTTTTGGGATGCACTCCATCCACGGAAGGGCTACCGCTATCGCTAGCGGACTAAAGGCGGCGCGTCCAGACCTAAGCGTTTGGATCGTGTCTGGTGATGGCGATTCAATGTCTATCGGTGGAAACCACTTCATACACCTGCTTCGCAGGAACTTTAATGTGAACCTGCTCGTGTTCAACAATGAGATTTACGGTTTAACGAAAGGACAATATTCTCCAACCTCTGAGGAAGGCAAGGTGACCAAGTCTACACCGTTTGGTTCCGTTGATCATCCTTTCAATCCTGCCGCTTTGGCTTTGGGTGCTGATTCAACTTTTGTTTCCCGCTCTATGGACCGTGACCCGGTTCACTTGAAAGAGATCTTGCGTCGCGCACATAAGCACACGGGAACTTCATTTGTTGAGATTTACCAGAACTGTAACGTTTTCAACGATGGCGCCTTCGAAATCTTCACCGATAAGGAAACAAAGAAGATTGAAACTCTTTTTGTGGAGCATGGCAAACCATTGGTGTTCGGACAAAATGGTGAGAAAGGCATCAAGCTCGATGGATTCAAGCCTGTAGTTGTGGATATGGCAAATCATTCTGCAAACGACCTTTGGATACACGATGAAACAGACCGCTTGAAAGCTTCTATGTTGAGTCGCTTCTTCGACAATCCTCGCAAGGGTGGCGAACATCTGCCTCGTCCTTTTGGCGTGTTCTATGTTGAAGATCGTCCCTGCTACGAAGATGGCATGAAAGCACAAATCGAGAACATCATCACTTCCAAAGGCTCCGGCGACCTCGACAAGTTGTTGCGTGGACGCGATGTTTGGGAGATTCAATGATCTTTTTTAAGACAAGCAAAAACGCCTTGAGATTCCCCAAGGCGTTTTTTGTTGATGATGGATTCGTTTTATTGATATGATGCAACAAGCGGAAATCTACGGCCAGTGCCGAATGCTTTTGTGGAAACGCGGATGATGGGAGCGAATTGAAATCGTTTGTATTCGCTACGGTTGACCAGCGACAAAACTTTGGATACAACTGCGGTATCAAATCCCATCTCTATCAAAGAGCTTGAACCCAATTTTCCTTCTATATGATGAAAAAGAATGCGATCCAATAAATCATAATCTGGCAACGAGTCTGAATCTTTTTGTCCAGGCCTGAGTTCTGCTGAAGGTTCCTTGATCAATATGTTTTTTGGAATCCTCATCTGTGCAGAGTTCAAATGAGCACAAAGCGCATAAACTTCGGTTTTATACAAATCGCCAATCACGGACAGCCCACCTGCCATATCGCCGTACAATGTTCCGTAACCTACCGCAAGTTCACTTTTGTTCGAAGTGTTCAACAACACATAGCGATGCTTGTTGGATAATGCCATCAGAATAGTTCCTCGAGTGCGTGATTGCACATTCTCCTCCGCAATATCAAAAGGTTTCCCTTCGAATGCTGGTGCCAGTTCGCTCACGAATGTGTCGTAGATACTGTTAATGGGGATGGTTCTGCTCGTCAAGCCATTCAATTGACATAATTCCAAAGCGTCTTGAATAGAATGCTCCGATGAAAACGCAGAAGGCATCAGCACAGGATGAACATGAGACGCACCTAGTGCCTCAGTGGCCAAAACAGCCACCAATGCTGAATCAACTCCACCTGATAAGCCCAATATGGCGTCACTAAAGCCACATTTTTTGAAGTAATCACGAATACCGCATATCAATGCCTGCCGGATGCGCTCCTCTTTTGAAAGGGCGATGTTTGTTACTTGTAAATTATCGGATGGTACAGAAGTATATAAAAGCCCTTCATTGAAATAAGAGGCTTCAAGCATGATGGCCCCCTCAGCGTTTAATGCCATGGAGCCGCCATCAAACACCAAGTCGTTTTGAGCACCAGCGTGATTTACATATACAATAGGCGACTTGAACTTAACCGCATTTCGTTGAAGTATGGAAATGCGTTTTTCTCGATGGTTGAAATCAAAAGGCGAAGCGGCAATGTTGATTACAAAATCGAATTTACCCTCACCCGTTTTTTCCAAAGGTGAAAACGTATACATGGGATCATCCTCTTCATTCCATAGGTCTTCGCAAATGGTAACCGCCACCCTTTTTCCAAGCAGCTCTATCGTTTTGAATTCGGCGTTTGGTTCAAAATACCGGTATTCGTCGAACACATCATATGTGGGTAGTAATGTTTTGTGAAAAACATCCTTGATAGCTCCGTCTGCCAATACAAAGGCAGAGTTGAACAGGTTTTTCCCTTTCAGGGATGGATTTTGTGATGGACTTCCAACAACAGCTGTGATGCCAATGCAATGTTTGGCTATTTCCTGGATGGCGGCAGAGCATTTTGTTATAAAATCTGTCGACTCCAACAAATCCATAGGAGGATAACCGCAAACGGCCATCTCTGGAAAAACAATCAAATCCGCTCCAGAGGCACGTGACTGCTCGATATGTTGAATGATAAGCCCTGTATTTGCATTGAAATTGCCGATATGGCAATTGATCTGTGCAAGGGCTACTTTCATTGTTCAGGACGAAAATGAATCAGAAGAAAATGCCAACGTTCAATATGATGCCGTCCGTACGGAACTGGGCGGCAGGCACGTCATCAGAACCTTTGTAAATATCCATCAAACCATTGTTGTAATGAATGCCTGCAGTAAAGGAGGTGTTTCCTCCAAGGTTGTATTCGATGCCGGCTCCAACGTTCAAATGAACGTTGAAAGCGTAATAGTTAGACTGGTTTCCGTTGTTTTCTTTGTCTTCAAACAATGTGCTTTCGAAATCCACGTCTTGTTTTGCTTTCACTAAAACTCCCGGAAGAATTCCGAACAAGCCATAATATTTGATGTATCCGATTTCGTTTGTTTTTAATTTTAACCCAATAGGTACTTCCACATATTGCAGTTTTTGTTTGAACGATACATTGCCTGTCGCAACAGAATTGAAATTGTACTTACCTCCCCTGTAGGTGATTTCAAGACCGGTTGCAAAAGCATAGTTCTTGGAAATGGCAAACTCAGTCATCAATCCATAAGACAGTCCGATGCTACCACCATCACTTTCAAGCCCTGTGCCATCAGTCTTCATCCAATTATAGCTGGGCGATGCTTTCAGTCCAAAATGGAATTTACTTTCCCCGTCATTTTGCGCATTAGCTGCGAAAGAAATGGCAACTGCCATCATAATTGAAAGAAATACACGTTTATTCATAGCTTTGCTTATTGGTTATGCAATTTTACTCAAAAATCCGTTTCAGATCAGTCCTTTGGGCTGCGATTTGTTTTTGCATGCTTTGTGCCTGCGGAACTGATAAACCCGATGTGTCGGATATTCAAGTTGATACGAAAATAGAGCGGTTCGACCATGATTTAACCGCTTTGATTTTAAAACCCGATGTGATTGCAAAGCTTCAGGATAAGTATGGCTTGTTTTACGAAACCTTTACCTTTAAAATATTGCAAATACGCCCTGGGTCAGATGAGGAGGTCGCAGATGCTTTGCGATCTTTTGTAACCGATTCCAGCGTTTCCAGTGTTTCCCAATCTATTGATTCCGTTTACAAAGACACTCACGAACTCGAGGAGGGATTCAATGAATTCGCAAAGCATTATAAATATTATTTCCCCAAAGACACATTTCCGAGAATCGTGGCTTGCAATACCTTTTTCAATTACGCCATTGCCATAGATAGTGGATTCATTGGCCTAGGTCTAGATATGTTCTTGGGAGAGCAATCCCATTATTATGAGCTCATCGGAATGCCGTTGTTCATGCGCAAACGAATGGCACCACAATACCTGGTCCCTGCTACCGTACTCGGCTGGTTCAACTCAGAATACCC
>JBJTQS010000053.1:0-8330 GCA_046075765.1 Bacteroidota bacterium | reverse complement strand
TGTCGAGGCATTACCATTTCGAATCAACACTTACCGTTTCTGGCTCCAATGCCGATCACCGTTTCAAGGTTCGTCCTTCCGAAATCGGTGCTACCGTTGTTTCCTTATATAATAAGATTGCAACCTTGGCTGGACAATCTGCTGCTGGCAACGCGAAGTCATCTGCTGAAGATGGAGTTGCACGCGCCGCAAAAGCCTTGTGGAGCAATCGTGGCAAATCCATCGTGGTTTGCGGAACCAATGACGTGAATATCCAAACCCTGGTGAACGGCATCAACTCGATGTTGGGTAACTACGGTACTACCATCCGTATGGATATGCATTCCAACTTGCGTCAGGGCGATGACCAGAAGATGGCCGCCTTGATTGCTGACATGAATGCCGGATCTGTTGGCGTGTTGTTGATCAACAACTGCAACCCTGCCTATTCTTATCCTGATGCTGCAGCTTTCACTTCAGGACTTAAAAAGGTTGGCACCTCAGTTTCCTTCTCCATGTATGAGGATGAAACTGCAAAAATGTGCGGCTACATCCTTCCCGATACGCATTTCCTTGAGTCGTGGAACGATGCGGAACCTGTTGCAGGCATGTACAGTACAGCGCAACCTGTAATCCGCCAATTATACAAGGCTACACGACAGATGCAGGATTCCCTCATCAAATGGGCGGGAGTTTCACAGCCTGATTACTATGCATATCTCCAGAATTATTGGAAAACCAACATGTACGCTCGTCAAACCGGAATTACTTCGGCCGAAGCATTCTGGACTAAGACGATTCAAGATGGTGTTTTTGAAACATCTGTTTCAGCAGCAGCTACCGTAGCCTATGCTGGCAATTCCGCCGCTGCCGCCGCTGCCCTTGGATCTGCCAGGTCTGAAGGAATGGATGTGATCATTTATGAAAAAACCGGAATGGGCAATGGCGCTCAAGCCAACAACCCATGGTTGCAAGAACTACCTGATCCTATTTCAAGGGTATGTTGGGATAACTACGTAGCTATGTCTCCTGCAATGGCCGCAGCCAAAGGTTTGCAGCAGGGTAATGTAGTTGAAGTCAAAGTGGGCAACAAAAGCGTCAAAGGTCCTGTTTACCTACAACCGGGTGTTGCCGATAATACCGTTGCGATAGCAGCTGGTTACGGACGCACCTCCGCAGGGAAAGCAGCAGACAATGTTGGTTTCAATGCCTACACACTTGCTTCGGTTGCCGGTTCAGGTATTCAATATCATGCCACTGGTGCTTCCATCAACAAGACTGTTGACGACGATCACTTGTTGGCAGCCACTCAAACCCACCACACGTTGATGGGTAGAAATATCGTTAAAGAAACCAACCTCGACCAATACCTCACAAATCCAAAATCAGGCAACCCTGATATCATGCTTGAAACTTACAAGGGTAAGATGAAGGCAACCGATGTGGATCTTTGGGCTACTGAAAAGAATCCCGGTCACGACAAACCAAACCACTTCTGGGGTATGTCAATCGACCTCAACTCATGTATCGGTTGCGGTTCTTGTGTGATTGCCTGTCAAGTTGAAAACAACGTACCTGTTGTTGGTAAGCAGGAGATACACAACTCACGCGAGATGCACTGGATTCGTATCGACCGCTATTACACTTCAGACATGACCAAGGCCTCTGCCCAAGAGCAAGGTGTTGGAAAAATGAGCATGTTGGCTCAAATGGAGAATCCTTCCGAAAATCCGGAAGTGGTGTTCCAGCCTATGTTGTGCCAGCACTGCAACCACGCTCCTTGCGAAACGGTTTGTCCGGTAGCCGCTACCACACACAGCTCTGAGGGTCTGAACATGATGGCTTACAACCGTTGCGTTGGTACCCGCTACTGCGCCAACAACTGCCCATACAAGGTTCGTCGCTTCAACTGGTTCAAGTATTCTGAAAACGACCAGTTCGATTACAATATGAACAACGAATTGGGCCGCATGGTCTTGAATCCTGATGTAATTGTTCGTTCTCGTGGTGTAATGGAAAAATGTACCATGTGCGTGCAGCGTATCCAATACGGAAAACTCGAAGCAAAGAAGGCAGGCCGTCGTCCATCCGATGGAGAGATCACCACTGCTTGTGCTCAGTCATGCCCCACACAAGCGATCACCTTCGGCGACTACAACGATTCAAATAGCAAGTTGTCTTCGCAATCTCAAGATCCACGTGCCTACCACGTATTGGAAGAACTCAACGTACAGCCTTCCATCTATTACCAGACCAAGGTTCGTAACAAAGAAACCGGCCAGGCCTGATTTAAACCAATCTAAAGCAAATTCGATACAGACACATAACCTATGCATTACGAATCAGAACTCAGGGAACCGCTCATACTCGGCGACAAGACGGCCCACGACATCACCGAGGATGTGTGCAGACCCATAGAAGGTAAGGCTAACAAGTACTGGAATATTGCCTTCGGCTTATCCTGCATGGCGTTGCTATGGTGGATAATCTCCGTAAGCTATACGGTAGGAACCGGACTTGGTGTCTGGGGAATTAATAAGACCGTTGGTTGGGCGTGGGACATCACCAACTTCGTATGGTGGGTAGGTATCGGTCACGCCGGAACCTTGATTTCAGCGATCCTGCTCCTGTTCCGTCAAAAATGGAGACTCTCCATCAACCGGTCCGCAGAGGCCATGACCATCTTCGCCGTTATCTGCGCTGCCTCTTTCATCGTATCCCACATGGGTCGTCCATGGGTTGCCTACTGGCCGCTTCCACTTCCAAACCAATTCGGTTCACTGTGGGTGAACTTCAACTCTCCGTTGGTATGGGACGTATTTGCGATCTCTACTTACTTTACGGTATCCTTGGTATTCTGGTACACCGGTTTGATTCCTGATTTCGCAGTGGTTCGCGATCGTGCCAAGACCAAAGCACGTAAGTTCTGGTACACGATCCTTTCATTCGGTTGGACAGGTACAGCCAAAAACTGGCAGCGCTTCGAAGAGGTGTCGCTTGTTTTGGCAGGTCTTTCTACACCGCTGGTACTTTCGGTGCACTCGGTGGTATCCATGGACTTCGCCACTTCGGTGATTCCGGGTTGGCACACCACCATCTTCCCACCATACTTCGTAGCAGGTGCGATCTTCTCCGGTTTTGCGATGGTGCAAACACTCCTCATCATCACACGTAAAGTGTTGAACCTCGAAAGCTACATCACCATCTACCACATCGACATGATGAACAGGATCATCCTGCTCACAGGATCCATCGTAGGTGTGGCCTACCTCACCGAATTCTTCATCGCTTGGTACTCCGGTGTTGAATACGAACAATATGCTTTCATCAACCGCGCAACCGGTCCATACTGGTGGGCTTATTGGAGTATGATGACGTGCAACGTGATCACTCCACAGCTGTTCTGGTCGCATAAGCTTCGTACCAGTGTGTTCGCAACCTTCTTCATCTCCATCTTCGTGAACATCGGAATGTGGTTCGAGCGATTTGTAATTATCGTTACCTCGCTGCACCGCGACTACATTCCATCCAGCTGGACCATGTACTCACCGACATGGGTAGAGGTTGGGATCTTCATCGGCTCGTTGGGATTGTTCTTCGTTCCCTTCCTGCTGTTCACCCGCTTCTTCCCGGTTATCGCCATGAGCGAATTGAAAACCATCATTAAGTCATCCAGCTCTCAGGCAAAAAAGAAAGGAAATCACCACCATGGACACTAAAATGGCTTACGGCGTGTTCGACGACGACGATGTAGTCCTCGCCGCCATCCCGAAATTGAAAGAAAAGAACTTCAGCGTCAAGGACGTAATATCTCCTTTCCCTATCCATGGTTTAGACCATGCATTGGGACTCAAGCGTACTCGCATCTCAATGGCTGCGTTCATGTTCGGTATCACCGGAACCTCGTTGGCGCTTTTGATGATGTGGTATATGAACATCTTCGATTGGCCGATGGATATCGGTGGCAAACCGAACTTCGCCCTTTACAAAAATTTGCCAGCGTTCATTCCTGTTACCTTCGAAGTAACTGTACTCTGTGCAGCACATGGCATGGCTCTCACATTCTTCTTGCGCAGTAAATTGCTTCCAGGAGTTGAGCCGCATGTGATCGACGACCGCATGGCCGATGACCGTTTTGTAATGTGCATCGAAGTGAAAGACGATGCTGGCAAGGCTGCCGCTCATGCAGCCATGAAAGAAGCCGGTGCCATTTATGTTAAAGATTAAGCGAAAAACAACAACCGAACACACCGAGATGAAACTCACCAACACAAGGTTGATCACCGGAATCCTGTTTGCAGGTGCCACCATGATGATGGCCTCTTGCACAAAGGATCCATCCAACCCCGGTCACGAATTCATGCCCGACATGTATCGCACTCCGGCATTCAAAGCCTATTCAGTGAATCCTTTAGACAAAGATTCGATGTCGGCAATGATCCCTGTCAAAGGAAGCGTTCCGCGTAATTACACCTTCTTCACTTACCCTGACGGTCGTGAAGGATACGATGCGGCAGGACGGGACATGAAAAACCCAATTGAAGCCAACGAGAAAAACCTGGCTGAAGGTAAGAGGTTGTACTCCCACTTCTGTATGCACTGCCACGGTGAAACCGGACAAGGCGACGGGTCTTTGATTGCAACCGGTAAGTTTCCGCCACCGCCCTCGTACTCTACAGGTGTCTCCTCACGTGGAGGTAACATGCGCGACCTAACAGATGGCAAGATTTACCATACCATTACCTATGGCGTGAACCTGATGGGTCCCCACGCAACTCTCGTGAATCCTGAGGAGCGTTGGAAGATCACCATGTACGTTCATGAATTGGCCAAGAATGGTCCACAACCAACCAACACTGCGGCAGCTGCCGACACCACTAAGAAATAATTTCAAACGGTCAACGATACCACATCAACCGAATCTGATATGAATTACAATTTCACCCAGAAGAACAAGACCATTACTTTCGTGATGATGGCCGTGGGTCTTATTTCGGTCATTGCCGCTTTCGCCACCCATAGCCACCAGGCATGGTCGAATCTGCTGCATAACACCTTTTACTTTATGGCCATCGCCTTGGCCGCTACATTCTTCCTTTCTGTGCAATACGCTGCCGAAGTGGGTTGGTCAGTTGTGCTAAAGCGCATCCTGGAAGCAATGACCACCTTCCTGCCCTTTGCGGCGGTGTTGATGTTGGTGATTTTCTTCGGAAACTATGTTGCCGCCCATAATGGTGGTCACTACCTATACCACTGGTTGCATGAGGAATTGTTCGATCCCGCTTCCGCGGAATACGATGCCATCATCGCCGGTAAGGCAGGTTACCTCAATCTCCCATTCTTCACCATCCGTATGCTGGCTTATTTCGCCATCTGGATCGGATGCGCCCACATGCTTCGCAAGTATTCCCGTCAGGAAGACATCGAAGGTGGTACTCACAATTATTTCAAAGCAAAGAAACTTGCCATTTATTTCTTGGTGGCATTCGCAGTTACATCTTCCACTGCGGCATGGGATTTCATCATGTCGATCGACACGCACTGGTTCTCTACATTGTTCGGATGGTACACCTTTGCCGGCATGTTCATCAGCGCCATCGCAGTCATGAACTTCATCCTTGCCTACAACGTGAAAAAAGGAAACATGCCTTTCATCACCGAGCACCACTTGCATGATGCCGGTAAGTTCATGTTTGCCTTCAGTATCTTCTGGACCTACCTTTGGTTCGCGCAGTTCATGTTGATTTGGTATGCCAACATCCCTGAAGAGGTTACCTACTTCATGGTTCGTTTCGACCATTACCGTGAATTGTTCATCGCCAACTTCCTGATCAACTTCATCGCTCCATTCCTCGTGCTTATGACAAGGGATGCCAAGCGCAAGCTGAATCTTTTGATGGTAATTTCCGTGGTATTATTCATCGGCCACTGGATTGATGTGTTCCTGATGGTTACCCCTGGCGTTGTAAAAGAACATTGGCACATCGGTTGGATGGAAATCGGAACCACCATCGGATTCCTGGGAATGTTCATGTACGTGGTACAGAACGCACTCTCCAAAGCTCCATTGTTGAGGGAGAAACATCCGTTGTTGCAAGAAAGCTTGCATCACAACATTTGATTTATCGACCTTATTAGCATAACCAAACTCAAAGAAACCTAGCAAACACGACAATACATGAACACGCTGATGATAATAGCCATCATTCTGAGCATCCTCGTAGTGGTAAGGCTGATGAATGTGGCACAGCTGGCATCCGTACTTTCCGGAGAAAATGAAGAAGAAGAGCAAAAGCGCGCCGACAAGGGCAATGCTTTAGGCATGATTGCATTCATGGTCGTCGGTCTAGTGCTGATGATTTATATGACAATCAAGTATCAGCCATTTATGTTGCCTGAAGCGGCTTCTGAACATGGAGTGAAAACGGACTTCTTACTCAACATCAACTTTGCCGTTATCGGTTTGGTATTTATCATCACCCAAATCGCATTGTTCTGGTTCGTTTACAAATACAAGAATAGCTCAAGCCGTCGCGCATTATTTTATCCAGATAACCACAAGTTGGAAATCATTTGGACAGTTGTTCCTACTATCGTACTTTCCGCCTTGATTGTAACCGGTTTGAAGGAGTGGAATAAAATCACGCAAGGCCATCCTGATGACGGAATGCGTGTGCAGGTTTATGGTTACCAGTTCAATTGGATTACCCGTTATTCCGGTCCTGATAACAAACTCGGTCGCAGTTTTTACAAACTGATTACGGATGAAAATCCGCTTGGCTTGGATTATAGCGACCCTGCTACCAAAGACGATATCATTACCAGCGGTAACGAAATGCGCTTGCCCAAGGATGTGCCCGTTCTATTCCAGTTCAATTCACGCGACGTAATCCATTCGGCATACTTCCCACACTTCCGCACTCAAATGAACTGTGTGCCAGGCATGAGCACCTCATTCTACATGGTTCCTACCATCAGTACCGATGAAATGCGCAAAAAGACCAACAACGACAAGTTCAACTATGTATTGTTGTGTAACAAGGTTTGCGGTGTGGCCCACTACAACATGAAAATGAATTTGGTGGTTGAGAACGATCGTGCCGCTTTCGATGCCTGGCTTAAAACACAGAAGCCCGCCATTCCTGTTAAGAAGGAAGAAGCCCCAGCCCCTGCCACCGCCGAAAACGCAACAGCGGCCGATGCAACCCAATCAAATAATGTTTCAGCAAACAAAATGTGATAGGTTGTTTGTTATAAATTGGAAGCATACGCAACAAATTCAGCAATAACACCCGAATAACTATACTTCAAGATGGAAGTCAAAGAAACGACCCACGCGCACGCCACTGAGCACCATGATCATGGTCACCACGACCATCATCACAAAGAGACGTTCTGGACCAAATATGTGTTCAGCACCGATCACAAGATGATATCCAAGCAGTTCCTGATCACTGCCATTTTCATGGCTTTCTTAGCCATGGCTATGTCCATGATCTTCCGCTTACAGTTGGCATGGCCCAATGAGACATTCCCGATACTCGAGAATTTGATTGGTAAATGGGGTAAGGATGGTAAGTTAGATCCTGGTTTCTACCTAGCACTGGTAACCATCCACGGTACCATCATGGTATTTATGGTACTTACCGGTGGATTGTCGGGAACCTTCAGTAACCTGCTTATTCCATTACAAGTAGGTGCCCGTGATATGGCCTCCGGATTCTTGAACATGCTTTCTTTCTGGTTCTTTGCCGCATCTTCCTTGGTGATGTTCAGTTCTATTTTCATTGAGGCCGGACCTGCTTCAGCTGGTTGGACCGTTTACCCGCCGTTATCAGCTCTGCCACAGGCCATTCCCGGCTCAGGTTTGGGTATGACCATGTGGCTTGTTTCCATGGTACTGTTCATTGTTTCTGCTTTGTTAGGTGGTATCAACTACGTAGCCACAGTAATTAACCTCCGTACCAAAGGAATGTCGATGACTCGCTTGCCCCTAACAGTTTGGGCATTCTTCATCACCGCCATCCTGGGTATCCTCTCTTTCCCTGTATTGGTAGCAGCAGCTCTATTGTTGGTGTTCGACCGCAGCATGGGAACCAGCTTCTATTTGTCTGACATCTTCATCGGTGGCGTTCCATTAGAGCACTCGGGTGGAAGTCCGATCCTTTACCAGCACTTGTTCTGGTTCTTAGGTCACCCAGAGGTATATATCGTACTTCTTCCTGCGCTAGGACTTGCATCGGAGGTAATCTCCACTATGTCGCGCAAGCCGATCTTCGGTTACAAAGCGATGGTAGGTTCCATGTTGGTGATCGCATTTCTGTCGTTCATCGTATGGGGTCACCACATGT
>JBJTQS010000052.1:0-5001 GCA_046075765.1 Bacteroidota bacterium | reverse complement strand
ATATGTTCCGCAGTAACTTGGTTGGAGTCATTCCACAAAACAGGAGCAACATGCATTCGCATGATGGAGTCTGGTGTGGTGTAGCTGAGGGAATCACAGACCCCTTTAAGATCCGATGTAAAAAACCTGACACCTCTGTAGGCAGTCCAGGAAGACACACCAGCCAAAGTATCCTCTTTAGCATAGAGCGTATCCGCATGAAGGAATAATGTGTCTTTAGTAAAAGTGCGCATCAACTCCGCATTGCCTGTCACGAATGCTGTTCTCGACTTGTCATCGCTGAATCCTTTGTCGCCTGAAATCACCACCGACCTCGAAGTATCGGCTATCATCACCCTTCCAAAGGCTTTTCCTACTCTAGTATTATTATCGAAATCAAGTGTGTCGCCACTCAAAGACCTGGTGCGCGAAACGACGCGGTTAGGTTTAAAGAACTTTGACTTCGACTGTTTTGTATCGTAGTACCCATTTTCGCAATAAATCCAAGTAGAGTCACTTCCAGTTGATACAATACGAGTTGGCCCTGTAAAAACCGCTGTAGATGTTTTAGTCAAATAGGAGAGCGAATCTGCAATCACTTTATACTTAGGATTGACCAATAAAACAGAGTCGGAAAAAAACACTTTGGATTCTTTTGCCAGATAAAAACCACGTATGCTGGTTAATGTGTTTTCATTATCCTTCAATACACCCTTATCAAGATAAAAGGCTTTATCGGCCGGCATATCATAGGTGAGCTTACTTGAAGACAAATTCATTTTGCGATCAACCAAAGTGACCTTGCCGGTGATGACAGCCAAACCGGAGTTGCCATCATATCGAAGCGTATCGCCATTGAGTCGAAGAGTGTCTCCTTGAATAATCCGCACTTTTCCGAAAGCATCTAATGAATTGGATTCTTGATATAGGTATGCACTATCACAATACATGAGTGCGCCGCGATGCTTGAAGGCAACATTACCTTTTAAAAGAGAAACCCCTTTGCCGATAGATTCATCCCCTTGAAAAACATCAGCATTCACAATCTCAATTTGCGAAGTGCCACCTTGTGCAAATGATGATTGCACATGAAATGTTGATATAAAGAGTGCAAGGATTAAAACGATTGGGTGCCTTAGTCGCATGACTTATTGAATATTGCCCAAGGTCAGGCAAACTCAGGAATTCGCACCAATGTTTGCTTTCTATCTGGACCAACTGAGACAATAACCACGGGGACTCCCAATTCAGCCTCAATAAAAGAAATATAGCTTGTCAATTCCACAGGCAGATCAGAAACATCACTTACATCGCCTACTGGCTGTTCCCAACCGGCGAAATCGCGGTAAACTGGTTGCACATGGTTATTCACTATGTCGAATGGCATGCGATCGATCTGCTGTCCTTGGTAAATGTAATGGGTGCAAACACGAACAGTATCAAAACCACTCAATACATCAGGCTTGGTCATGATCAAACGAGTTACACCATTCAGCATGATGGCATAGCGGAGTGCAGGCAGATCCAACCAACCGCAACGACGAGGACGGCCAGTGGTAGATCCGAATTCATTACCTGCTTTGCGCATGCGCTCGCCAGTTGCGTCTTCGAGTTCTGTAGGAAATGGCCCGCTACCAACACGAGTGCAATAAGCTTTGAAGATACCGTAAACCTCGCCTATTCGAGTTGGTGCCAAACCCAAACCCGTGCAAGTACCAGCAGTGATGGTGTTTGAAGATGTGACATAAGGATACGAACCGAAGTCTATATCGAGCAGAGAACCTTGTGCACCCTCAGCCAAAACCGATTTCCCTTGATCCAGATATCCGTTGATCTCATACTCGCTATCGATCAGATTCAGTGAACGAATCAATTCAATTCCTTCTACCCAACCTTGATCGAACTCCTGCATTGGCTTATCAAACTCCAAATGTTTTAACAGCTCGTGATGCTTGGAAACCAATGCATCATATCGACGCTGAAAATCCGTATGCTCGATATCTCCTACTCGCAAACCATTTCGACCTGTTTTATCCATGTACGCCGGCCCGATGCCCTTCAGTGTAGAACCGATCTTCGACTTGCCCTTGCTAAGCTCAGATGCGGCATCGAGCATGCGGTGCGTAGGCAGAATAAGATGTGCCTTCCGAGAAATAAAAAGATTCTTGCTGATATCAACCCCCATTTTGACCAGAGAATCTATTTCGCGCTTCAATACAACGGGGTCGATAACTACACCGTTGCCGATTATATTGATCTTGGTTGGATGGAATATGCCGGAAGGTATGGTGTGGAGCACATGTTTGATGCCTTCAAACTCCAATGTGTGACCGGCATTGGGGCCTCCTTGGAAACGCGCTATTACATCATAGCGTGGAGCCAAAACATCCACCACCTTGCCTTTACCTTCATCTCCCCATTGCAAACCCAACAAAACGTCAGCTTTCATAGTAAATTGTTTTTGCGATCAGTTAGCAACCTTGCTGATAGCTTCTTCAGCTTCTGCAAGAGAATTGTAAACGGAAAATACGCTATTGAGTTTGGTAACGGACAGCAATGCACTAATGTTGGCAGAAACATTGCACAACACAGCCTCGCCTCCAGCTTTACGCGATTTGGTCAACACCATCAACATTACATTGAGACCAGTACTGTTCATATATTTGAAGTCGTTCAAATCGATGATGAATCGGTTGATGTCTTTGGAAACCATGTCAGCAAAACGGTCCAATGTTTCGTTGGCTTGGTTACGCTCAATAAGATTGCCTTTGAAGGTTAAGACGCAGTGGTCTGCCTTGGCGTTGAAATCGCAAGAAAATTCCATGTTTTAATTATTTGGCTGTTGATTTAGATTTTTCGTTTTTTCGGATTCTATTCTCCATGTGATCGCACCTTCCGGTTTCGGCTAATCGATTGCATTTGCCAAATAAGTTCAACGAATGGTGCGTCACTTTGAAATTAAGTATCTCTCCCATCATGGATTGGATTTGCTGGATTCTGGGATCACAGAATTCCAACACATGTTCGCAATCGGAACAAATCAAATGGTCGTGTTGTTTGTATGCGTATGATTTCTCGAACATCGCCATGTTCTTTCCGAACTGGTGGCGAGTAATCAGGTCACAAGCGAGCAAGTGGTCGATTGTATTGTATATGGTTGCTCGGCTGACCCGGTATTTTTTGTTTTTCATGTGGATGTAAAGCGACTCCACATCGAAATGGTCATCCAACCTATAAATTTCAGTAAGTATGGCAAAACGTTCAGGAGTTTTACGCAGTCCATTAGACTCTAAAAACTCCGTGAAAATCCGGGTAACGGCTGATATTGTGGTTTCCATGAACTAAAGAAACGCCAAGTTACGATTTCTAGTCTATGCGTGAAACACTCAAAATACCATTGATTTGGCGCAGTTTCGCCATCAGCCTCGTAAGGTGTTCAGTGTCACGAACAAACAACATGATAGTGCCTTGAAACAAACCTTCATTTGAGTCGATACTGATGGAGCGCATATTCACTTTCAGCTCGTTTGAAATAACACGGGTGATATTGTTCACAACGCCAACCTCGTCCACTCCATTTATCATGATACCCGCCAAAAATGCAATATCCTGCTTTTCGGTCCAACGGGCCTTAACAATTCGATAGCCATGCTTCGACATCAAATTGATAGCGTTGGGACAATTGGTACGGTGGATTTTTATACCCTCATCAACGGTGATAAATCCGAACACATCATCGCCGGAAATTGGATTGCAACAGGATGCAAGTTTGTAATCGATTCGACCCAAATCCTCCCCTATCACCAATGAGTCTGCATTACCTCGAACATTACGCACCATATCCTCAAAGGACGGTGTTTCGTTTTTAATTACTGGACGAGGAATCGGCCGTCCGTCCTCACCAAAATAATCCGACAAGATTGAAAGGTCTAAAGCCTCCGTTGCGATTCGATAATAGAACTCTGTTGGATTTGGAACTTTGTAAAAGAGCAGCAAGTCATTTATGCTGAACGATGATTGATCCACCTTCAGGTTACGGATTTTGCGCTCGAAGCGCTCTTTGCCATCCTCGGCCAAGAGTCGTTTGTGTTCACGAAGAACTGTTTTGATCTTAGACTTGGCCTTTGCGGTAACCACCATGGAAAGCCACTCTTCCTTGGGTTCCTGTTTGGATGAGGTAAGTATCTCTACCTGATCGCCGCTGTTTAGCTTATGGCTGATGGGAACGAGCTTGTGATTGATTTTGGCTCCAATACAACGACTCCCTACATCGGTGTGGATGTCGAATGCAAAATCCAAGGCGGTACTTCCCGCAGGCATGGTTTTCAATTCTCCTTTGGGAGTAAAAATGAAAATCTCGTCGGCAAACAGGTTGAGCTTAAAATCGTCGATGAAATCGATCGCGCTGCTTTCCGGATGCTCCAGCATTTCACGGATTTTGCCCAACCATTCATCCAAGGCATTTTCCACATCTGAAGTCTTGTATTTCCAGTGTGCAGCGTAACCTTTTTCGGCGATCTCGTCCATTCGTTCCGACCTGATTTGAACCTCCACCCACTTTCCGCTTGCACTCATAACCGTTGTGTGCAGAGATTCATATCCGTTGGCCTTGGGGGTGGAAATCCAATCGCGAAGTCGATCAGGGTTCGGAACAAAGAAATCAGTTACTATGGAATATGCGCGCCAACAATCGGCCTTTTCCGTCTCAGGTGGAGAATCAAGAATGATACGGATGGCAAACAGGTCGTATATTTCCTCAAACGGAACCTGTTGTTTTTTCATCTTATTCCAAATGGAATTGATGGACTTAGGCCTTCCTTTTATCTGGGCTTTGAATCCTTGCCTTTCAAATTCTTCTTTGAGTGGCTTAATGAAATCAGATATGAATTTGTCGCGGTCTTTTTTGGTTTGCTGAAGTTTGCGCGCAATGGATTTATAGACCTCCTGCTCCGTGTATTTAAGCGCTAAATCATCCAACTCTGTTTTGATGGCGTATAGTCCCAATCGATGCGCCAACGGAGC
>JBJTQS010000051.1:0-3349 GCA_046075765.1 Bacteroidota bacterium | reverse complement strand
CGATATGCAGTATGTGAATTGTTCCCGATGCCATTTTCTATTGAGTAAAAGTACTTGTTTAATTAGTTATCGTAATTACCATCGAGATTAAATTACTGACAATCAATTGTTAGAAGCGAAATGCATGAATTACCTAAACATTTCTGAAACCAGCCATCAACACTGCCGTAGAAACGGCCATGTTCAAGAATCTGAAAGCCTGGTTGGGCACCAAATTCTCATGGGAGCTGTTGCACACCATCGAGCAAACCAACCTAATTGAAAGACAGCGTTATAAGCTATTCCTTACGTTTTCTTTAACCTGCTTCCTGCTCTGCGTGGCAGAATCCTTCCATGCGCTAACATTCGGACTGGAAAACCGAATCCTATCGGTAGGACTCCAAACATTTGCTGCCATTTTCCTTGTCAATTACCTCGCCCTGCAAAAACACGGCAAACTGCGTATTGCCTACACCATTTGTTTGATGACCGCATTTGCATGCGTTCACCTATTTAACTATTACTACGGCGGCATCCGCAATTCAGGCAACTTCTACTACCTGTTCATGATCATTGCTACCGCGATCCTTCTTGGAAAGCGCTACGGATGGGCCATGCTCGGCTTGTCGGTCATCAACCAACTTTACTTCTATGCAATCAGTGGCGACGACACCAAGGTTCAAAATGTTCTAGCTGCGATACCATCTGATGTAAATCAAGACTTCTTGTTCTCCTGCGGACTCGCCGTAATAGCGATTGCTGCATTAAGTAACAACTTAGGCAGCTCAAAGAACATCATTATCGAAAACCTTCGAGAATCGGAGAAAGTATTGGAGGATAAAAACAAAGAACTTAAAAAGCTATCACTGGTAGCGAGCAAAACTGATAACGCGGTTATCATTTCCGACCCAACATTTCGAATTACCTGGGTAAACGAAGCATTCACTCAGCAAACTGGATACACACTTGATGAGGCCATAGGCAAAATGCCGGAGGATTTTCTCTTTGGTGTACATACCGACATGGATGAAATACATGCCATGCGGTATAAAATGCGGAATAAGAACAGTTGTAACTGCGAGTTACAGCAAACTCGCAAAGACGGTACATCCTTTTGGACACAACTGAACGTTTCAGCCATTATGGATGAGCAGCACGAGATAACAGCTTATGTGACTTTGCAGGAGAATATCGATGAACGAAAAACTGATGAAATAAAAATCAAGAATTACCTACACGAGTTGGAAATCACCAACAAGGAGTTGGATGAGTTCGCCTATGTAGTGTCGCATGATTTGAAAGCGCCTTTGCATGCGATTTCCAATTTAACAGAATGGATCGAAGAAGACATGGAAGGTAGGTTCTCTGCTGATACCAAGTCAAATTTCAATATCATCAAAAGCCGCGTAGCTCGCATGGAAGACCTGATCAATGGGTTGTTGGAATTCGCCCGAGCCAATCACGATAAAGGCGAACGAACCGTGGTAGATCTCAACGAATACATTTACGAAGTAATAGACTTTTGTTCGCCTCCACCCAATTGCTCCATTGGCGTACACGGCAAATTGCCTACCCTATATGGCGATCGCATCAAATTCCAACAAGTGTTCGCCAATCTGATAGGAAACGCTATCAAATACAATGATAAAAAGGAAATCAACATTTCGATTTCCGCAACAGAACAAGAAGACTCCTGGACCATCAGCATCCGCGACAATGGACCTGGTATTGATCCAAGATTCCATGAAAAGATATTCGTAATCTTCCAAACCTTGAATCCGCGCGATACAGTTGAAAGTACCGGTGTAGGACTTGCCATTGTAAAAAAGATTGTTGAGGAAGAAGGTGGTAAAATTTGGGTGGATTCAATGCCAGGAACAGGTTCCGACTTCAGGTTCACCTGGCCCAAAAACAACAAGAAAGAAACAGAAGATATTTTCAGTACACACGCTACCACCAAGCCATGAACAACCAAAACTACGGTCTAAGCGAAATCATGTCGGCGCCAATAGCCAACAAAGGCGATATACTACAGCGCCAGCGATACACATTGTTTCTTGCTGTGTCATTATTCGGAGCAGCAGTTACGGGATTCCTGGCTATGGAAACCTACCGATCAGACGATTTGGCCCGTTTGGCCTACAGCTGCACATCCATAACATTACTGATCAATCTGGTGGGATTGCATTTCCATCGTCAAACCAAAACAGCCTATGCGATTTCGGTAATCAGCATGGTGATGCTTATTCACGGATTATCCTATCACAGTGGGGGCGTGCGCACACCCAACATGTACTACTTGGGTGCAATAGTTTTATATGCGTATGTGGTTTTGGAATCAGCAGGAGGAAAATTAGCTGTTATATTATCATTGGCCAACATCGGGGTTTTTTATTACCTAACGGATTTTACCGAACCTGGCGACATCATTACCTGGCCGATGGATGAGGCATCAAAAGACCTGAATTATTTAACTACCGCTATCAGCAGCATGACCATCATGACCTTGCTGAGCTATTACCTATCTAAATCCAAAAACGCAGTCATTCATAAAATCGAGGATTCCCGAAAATTATTAACTCGTAAAAACGAGGAACTGAAAGAACTTTCGATGGTGGCCAGCGGAACAAACAACTCCGTTATTATCACCGATGAAAACGGACATATTGAATGGGTGAATGATGGCTTTACAAGACTTACAGGCTATACGCTGCAGGAAGTGATTGGCAAAACCAATGGTGACCTGTTCTTGCGTACTGATAATGTCAGCGAAGCTGCATTGACCATCAACCGACTCGACTTCCCAGAAAAGAATTTCCATGCGGAGACCGTTAAATACCGTAAGGATGGAAAACAAGTTTGGGTGCAGGAAAACATCACCCGTATCAACGACAACGAACAAACCAGGTACATCTTCGTCGAAAACGACATCACCGAAAGGAAGACTTCCGAGAGGAAAATAAATACCTACCTCACCAATCTCGAAAAGACCAACAAAGAGCTCGACAAATTCGCTTATGTGGTATCTCACGATCTGAAAGCGCCACTGCGTGCCATCGGCAATCTAACAGGATGGATAGAAGAAGATGCAGGCCACATGCTTCCAGATGATGTGAGGAAGAATTTCAATTTAATCAAGGAGCGGGTTGTTCGAATGGAGTCGCTGATCAATGGCATACTTGACTACTCGAAAGTGGCCAAGAAAAACAGCCATGTTGAAGACCAAGACTTGCAAGCCATCATTGAAGAGGTAATCAGTATGCTGAATGATGGCAGCTGCAAAATCACCATAGCAGACAAGATTCCACATGTTCATGCCGACCGCACCAAGATCCAACAGGTGTTCATGAACATCATTGGAAACGCCATC
>JBJTQS010000050.1:0-11561 GCA_046075765.1 Bacteroidota bacterium | reverse complement strand
CCTTCGATGAACTCAGGGCAAGTCGTCAACCTTTCGATGAACTCAGGGCAAGTCGTCAACCTTTCGATGAACTCAGGGCAAGTCGTCAATCGTCAATCGCCTTGTTTTTTTCAAATGCAATCCGTTGCTTTCTACGGACCCAATAAAAAATACCGGCGATGCATGTGAATGCCAATGGCAATAAAGCTGATCCCGCATTAACGGTCAGTAGGTTGTAGATGGTGAGGCCAACGCCTAAAAGGCCGAAAACCAACCAAGAAATCTCAAGGATTCGGAGTATTTTCATTCCTGCTGATATTTATTGTGCCCGTTATTTTGAATATTCGGTAACTCGTGAAATCCTGGTTCGATTCAAATCCTTTGCCGTAGATGATCTTGTCGGATGTGGTAATCTTAACGAATTCGTCGCTGGATATTTTTTTCGTAATCTCGTTCCAAACCAGGTGTTCGGTATTAAGCTTTTCTCCCTTGGCATTCACCACCTCCACGTTTCCAAACGCCTCCATTTGCTGCGCTTTTTCCCGTTTAATGGCCCGCTTCGCGGTCATAGTGGTCGATGGCTTCAAATCATTGTTGAAGAACTCTACTTTAATGCCTTCCGGCATCTCGGTGTAGGGGTCATCACCCTGATATCGGTTCATCAGTTTGGCAACCACGCGAACCTTCATCACCGACGAATCACTGTAAACAATGTTAAGCCCAGTGGCGTGCTCAACAGGAATTCGGTCTTTGCCTGTGACCAGCTTCACCTTTTCAATGTCGTTTTCGCAACCGATTAATGCGAAAGATAACAAAGCTAAGTAAAAGCATGGAATTCGCAAACCTGCATTTATGTTGAGTTTGATAATGAGGCTATGCACCAAATACATTTTTTTCATGAGCTAACACATTGGCATCTGTCTCGCTCGGTTGATTCCTTATTCGTAGCGGGGCTGTATGAACCAAATGTCGGCCATTGTTATACCCAAAGTGAACTTGAAGTAGTTTTCGCCAATCAATTCATTGTCGGTGGTCCCACGCTTACCGGCTTCCACAGACAGGCTGATGATGGTAGGTGGTTTTTTGGAAAAGCTCTTTTTGAAACTGGCCCCAACACTGACGCCATATTCAGTAAGCTCCGTGTTTTTGGGGTTGAGGTAGGAAGTGCCATACTTGATACCAGCACGGTAGGCCGACGATTCACGGTATCGCTCATAACCGATGCCAACACCGTAGTTGTTATTCAAAGGGTCTTTGCTGCCGAAGTTTTCGTACTGGCTCCAATCATAAAATGAGAAGTCGGCACCTAACAACCACTTCGAGGGTTTGGTTACAGTTAAGCCGCCACGAACATATTGCGGGAGTCGGATGCTACCGCGAGTGACTTGCTCGTTTACCACTGAATCTTTCACGATCTCGCCTCCTGAAATAGGAGAGATGGAATAGTTGTAATAGAAGATGTTGTTTTCAGCATTCACTTTCGTGGATAGCGACCCGGTAACACCTGCCCGCCATTCAAGTCCGTTCCTGACTCCTAAATTGTAGAGTAAACCATAGTTAAGGTAAAACCCTCTTACAGTAACACCATTCACATACCTGGAACTGAAATAAAACTGCTGCTCGGGGAACTCCACATTTTTGATTTGCTCAATTGTTCCAAACAAATAAGAGAAATTCACACCGGCACTCAATCGTTTTCCAATGTTGAAGCCAGTACCGACATAAAACTTGTTAAATCCCCCTTTGCCCTGGTACTCGTAACGAACGTTTTGAAGACCTGCCGTATCCTGGATATCTACCACGTTGTAACCTACGGAAGAGAATGGTAGTAGTCCAAAGCTGGCTGATATTTTGTTTTTCTTGATGGGGAAGGCCAAGGCAAGGTGCGAAAACGTAGCGCTGTTCAGCGTGTTTGACCGCTCTGAGTTGCTGATTTTGCGAATCTCACCACGAGCCCCAACGTCGAAAATGGCATTGGTGTCAGCCACATAACAAGCGGGATTGATGAAATTGATATTGGTGGAGGAGAAGTAAGCTGCGCCGATCCCACCCATGCCCGATTGGATGGAAAAGCCTTCGGGAACAATATCGCCAATGCCAAAACGGGAGTAGGGAGATATGCTGGATGTTTGTGCAAGTAGCTTCCCCTGCATGAAAAACAGCATCAAGGCTGCTAGGATCGTGAGGGTAGGGGATAGCTTATGGCTTCTCGACATTGGTTTTCAGTATTAAATGTAGCCCTTTGAGGGTTAGTTCGGGTTCAACAAAGATGCCACTTTTTTTCAGTAGCTGACTGAATCGGTTTGCATCTCCTCCAGTCAAGGCGATTTTCAAGTCTTCAAAACGCTGCTCATAAGCGTTAATCATACCAGTTATCTCACAAAGTATCCCGTTCTCGACACCCGATCGGATAGATCCTTCAGTGGAAGTGCCTATTAAATCAGGAAAATCCTCTAACATCTTTTTAAAGTAGGGTAGTTTGCCGGTAAATGAACTTAGGCCTTTGTACCTGATCTTGACGCCAGGTGATATCGATCCGCCCAAGTACTCCTGCTCTGATGTAACCATATCAAACTTGATGCAGGTGCCAATGTCTATGGCAAGGATATTGTTTTTCGGAAAAATAGCAGCAGCCATGCAGGCATTGGCGATACGATCGGTGCCGAGCGTTTCGGGTGTTTTGTATTGTATTTTGATCGGTAGCTTTAATCCACTTCTAAACGATAAAACATGGTTGATGCCTAAGTCTGTTAACGATTCATAAAGGGAATCCGAATCTGCCCGAACCGATGAAATTAGGACCTGGTCGGGCAGTTGATCCAATGCGGAAACGGCTATAAGAAAGTCGGGAAGCGACTTCCCCTTGGTTTGGAAACGCTCCACGATTTGACTGTTTTCAAATACGGCACCTTTGATTAAGGTGTTTCCCGCATCTATGACCAATTGCCGCACAGGATCTAATTTGCCGCAAAATTAAGGACCAAGGGCCTCATTTTTAGCATTTAGTGTAATTGATGGATTTTGTCATTTCTTTCCTAAAAAAAACTACCTTTGCACCCATTCTGAAGAATTCAGGCTGGTGATGTAGCTCAGTTGGTAGAGCGCAGGACTGAAAATCCTTAGGTCGACGGTTCGATTCCGCCCATCACCACAACTAAAACCCTCGTTAACAGATAGAAATGGCCAGATTTGCCCACGTACTTTTGGTCGATGATAATGAAATTGACAATTTCATTAATGAAAGAATCATCGTTTCATCGGGTTTTTGCGCCAATGTGGTGGTGAAGTTTTCTGCCGATGCGGCTTTGGATTATCTCCGCGAAGTCTCTACTGATCCCGCCCAAGTACCTGATGTGATTTTCCTGGACTTGAATATGCCCGTAAAGGATGGTTTCGGCTTCTTGGCTGATTTTGCTTCCCTGAACGATAATGTCAAGTCAAAGTCCAAGGTGATCGTACTTTCTTCATCCATCAGCCCCGATGATATCAACCGGGCTTCTGTAAACCCTCATGTGTACAAGTACCTCAACAAACCATTGAGCGAAAAGTACCTGTAGGCTGTTTGATCAAACGCTTCTATTCCTTTATCGGATTCGCCATCTTGCGTAAGGCGGCCTCGTCTAACTGCAGGAACTGTAGCATGGGTAATCCCGTTTTTCCTGTTTCTTTGAATTCGGCCCACAGCTCGCCAATGCGCTTTACCTTTTTGCGGAAATCTGCAGGCTTCAAAGCTGTTTTCAAGATTTTCATGAACAGCTGTGCGTTTTCATAATCCGAGTCGTTGTCGCGGATCTGACGCTTCAAACTTGAAATGATCTGCGTGCACAAACCGTCTTCGCCAACCATACAATATTGCAAGGCCTGGAACAGTTTGCATTCAACATCCGTGCGGAAGTGGTTTTTGAGCGACATGCGGTTGCGCAAGTCGTTGATCGTTTTGGCTGCAGCCATGTTATCGCGTTGATAAAATTTGCAAGCAGCCAGGAATTTTTTCCAGGTAACGAACTGGTATGTTTCGTGTGTGTCGATATCCAAACCGTTCGCAAACCGTTCGCAGAAGCGAGTGAGTGAATCGATGTTTCCATCAGCCATGTATTTATCCAATTTGGCCTCCATGAAACGAGCTACATGGAACGACATGGTGTGCATCTGACACAAGTCTTCCATGTGTTCGAGCGAGCGCTCATGGTAATGGTTGGCGCGAATCTGGTTGCCGGCCTTTTGATAGTACTCGAAGTACAATAGGTCGGTTAATGGCTTCACATGTTGATAGAATGTGTCGAGGTGGTAACGGTTGAAAATGCGACTCATTTCGTTCAGCGTCTTATCTACATCCATTTCTTTCGAACGCAGACTGTCCTGGTCGTTTTCGGTCAACAACATATGGTACATGCTCACAATATTGTAAAGCACGAATAGGCGGTGAGAGTCGTACAAGTCACAGATATTGAACATCTCCTTGCGGATGTTCTCCATCTCGTTCAAAGTCGTTTTGTCGGGGCTCAGCACTTGATTGCCGAACTTCACGATATAGCGGTAGTAGAGGCCTTCCGCTTTAGAAACGGCCAGCGAAAACGCAACATGCTTCTTGTATAATTTATCGTATTGATCAAACTCTTCATCGTACATGTGCAATTGCGCAAGGGTCTTGTAAACCACGATCAATTCCGACGACAAATCGTATTCAATCAATTGCTTCTCCAGTTCTTTCAATGCGCGAACAGAAAACTCTTTGTTCGTGCCGAACAGGTGTGCCGGCACGCGGGTTACCTCATCCATCAAGATGCTGATCGGATTACGAACGTTCTTGGAAAGTATAGCAGCAATTTTCGAATTCAGGCGAGATTTGAGCGTATAGTAAGCGCTGGCATTACTTGAAGCAAATCCATCATTTCAGAATCCTCCACATCACGATTACGGGTGGTCTCAAGAACCATGAATGGTTTATTCTTCTTCTTACCTGATACCTGCATCAACAGATCTTGGTATTCGGCATCACTTAGCTTTTTAATGGTCTTGTTTAAGATATCCATGGTATTGATTTGATGTTTTTCGTTGTTTGAATCGGAGTCTTCTACGGCAGTTGTTTTGTAAGGTTTCAATTCATTTTGATCAATTATGATATTTCAACTGACCTCAACAACACCTCTATATATACAGTAGGAGCATGGATCAAACCGGATATTTAATATGCTTGATTCCAGTGTTTTGTGCGTATTTGAATAAAAACTGTAACCCTGCATCAAAAACCTCCGTTAAAGAGCGCATGTAAGGAAAGCACGAAGCCGGTATGAAAAACGAAATCACCGGTCCGCAAGAAATCCAAACAGAAAATTAAAACGACCCAACATCCAACAAATACCTTAACGAAAAAAGAAAAAATGAAAAACGCTACCTCCACAATCACCCGTATGGCCCTGATGGCTGCTGCCGCTTTCTTGTTTGCCAACAGTGCTGCAACAGCGCAACAAGCATCTGCCAATCCAATGGTGCAATCAGGTCTGCATAACACGGCCAACATCAACAATTACACAACCATTTTCAATTCCGGTAAAGTGTTTGTGAATTGGACCGCCAAGAATGAAGCTAACGATTGTATTTACATCGTAGAGCGTTCTGCCGACGGATCAAACTTCGAGTCTGTTGGAGTTAAGGAAGGCGTTTCCAGTGATATGGAACTATTCTATAGCTGGATGGATTCTACACCTCCCGCTGGCTTCGCATACTACCGCGTTAAGAAAATCACCCACGACGGTTTGCAGTTGTTCTCGGCCACTGGAACCATCATCAACCAAAGTTCTGGCCTCGATAACAAGACTAATTATGCCAAAGGCAACCCCGAAGTGAAATAACACCCCTGCATCACCCCGGTATGCCAGGTTTTGGATGGAACTGTAGCCTGGCAGATCGTAAAATGAAAACTGATGGAACAACTAACCAGGGTAAAAACCACCTTGGTGGCGATAGTGGCTTTGATCGCCTCCATGGTCCCACAAACAGCAAAGTCGCAAACGGCACTGTTCAACGCGAACGTGACCTCCGGTTGCGAACCCCTCACGGTAAACTTTGCAAACCTATCAACAAACGCCACTTCATACTACTGGACTTTCGGCAACGGTAACTCTTCAACCCTTGCCAATCCCACAACGGTATATACAACTCCAGGAACTTACACCGTAACACTGGTAGCCATCAATGGCGCCAACCGCGATACACTCGTTCGCAATAATTACATTTTTGTTCCTGTGAGTCCTATTCCTGATTTCTCTGTAAATACACAATCGGGCTGCGAAACTGGAAACGTATTCAACTTTACCAATCTTACAATAAACGGTAACACCTATACCTGGGACTTCGGGGATGGTAATTTTTCCTCTGCGCTGAATCCTTCACACACTTACGCCTCACCTGGCACATATACGGTAAAACTGATTGCCAACAACAGTTATGGTTGTACACGTGTTAAGACTCGCGCCGCCTACATTACGGTAAATCCTGATCCGACTGCTAACTACACGGTAAATAACATAACTGCTTGTGATAGCAATACCGTGTTCCAATTCAGTTCTGCTGCTTTGGGTGCTTCATCGCATCAATGGATTTTCTCTAATGGGTCTACATCAACGCAAATCAATCCCGCAGTTACATTCGGCGCTTATGGCACCTATGGCGTTACGCTGGTTGTGACATCAGCTGCTGGCTGTTCAGACACGATCAGCAACAGCAATCAAATCACCATTACACCTCCCGTAGCTCCTTCGGTAACTGTAAACTCAACCAACGGATGCGCCCCATTTGCAGCGACATTCAATAGTACAACACCAAATGCTGCATCCTGGATGTGGAGTTTTGGTGATGGCACTACTTCGAACTTGGAAGATCCAAGTCATACCTACCAGCAACCTGGAACTTATAATGTATCGCTCACGGTGGTTACAACCACCGGTTGCACCACTTCGGTTTCCCTACCGAATTATATCACTGTTAACCCTGCACCGGTCCCCAGTTTCACAATTGGAAACACGGTTTCTTGCGCACCCGTTCAAACGCTTTTCACCAACACATCCAATGGAGCAGTTAGCTACAATTGGACTTTCGGCAATGGTACGTCATCCAACATTGCTTCTCCTACCGCTAACTTCACTGTATCGGGAAACTATGATGTTACCCTTACAGCCACCTCTGCTAATGGTTGCACGGCATCCATCACACAACAAGTGAATGTAACGGCACATACCATTACGGCATTCTTCACCGGTAATCCTACAACAGGCTGTGCTCCGTTACCAGTGGCATTTACTGGCTCATCCAGTCCCTTGGCCACATCATGGTCATGGAGCTTTGGTGATGGTAATACAAGCAGCTTACGCAACCCATCAAACACCTACAACGCAACTGGTAACTATAATGTAACCCTTGTGGTGACATCGGCACAAGGGTGTAAGGATACCCTTATCAAAAACGCTTACATCAAGGTGGTTACCGACACCGCTCCTTATACGGTGCCCGATACTATGGTGGTGTGTTTGCCTCCCGGAGTAATCGGGTTCACCGCTCCCAACCAGGCCAATAACTGGTGGTCTTGGAATTTCGGTGATGGCGGTACAGCTTCTGTACGCAGTCCTGTGCATACCTACACTGCACCAGGATTGTATACGGTAACATTACAAACCTCCATGCCCGGTGGCTGCTCACGCACTTATAATCCGTTCGCCATTGTGCGTGTGGTGCAAGCCGACACGTTTCCATTGGTTGCCATTACAGCATCACCTTGCGGGCCTTATACGGTTTCAATTGCACCCGGTGGTCCAATGGCGGGCTCCTACTATTGGGATTTTGGCGATGGTTTCACCTCTACGCTTCCAAATCCAACACATACTTATGCACAACAAGGAACATATTTGATCACTTTGCAAGTGACCGGTGTTGACGGTTGCGAAGTGGGTATGAGCACCGTTGTGACTTTCGGTCATGCCAATCCGATAACCGTTTCCGACAACGATGCCTGTACAGGTGATGTTTTAAATTTCGGTCTTAATCCAGCTTCTCAATTTGTGTCAGCTGTTTGGGATTTCGGTGATGGTTCTACATCAAATCAATTGCAACCAACACATACTTATGCTACGGCTGGTTACTATCCGGTTTCTGTTACCATTGTGGATGTGAATGGTTGTACATATTCGTACGCTTATCCAACACTTATCAAAATCGGAGATCCTCAGCCATCATTTACATTCACGCCAAATGTTGGTTGCGTTCCTTTCCAAGTGCAATTCACCAACACTTCTACAGGATCTACTTCCTACTCATGGAATTTTGGAGCTGCTGGCACTTCTACTGCAGCCAACCCGAATTTGAATGTTACTGCACCAGGGTTGCTCAATGTAACATTGAATGCCACCATAAATGGATGCACCCGTTCTTACACGGTTCCGAATGCCATCACCGCCAATCAGGCGCAAGCATTTTTCAATTTCACACCTACTACAGGTTGTCTTCCCTTAACGGCTAATTTCAATGATAACAGCGTAAATCCTGTTTCATGGTTTTGGCAGTTCGGCGATGGTGCTACCTCTACCTTGCAAAATCCTACACACACCTTTACGGCTGTTCCGGATTCCAATGTAAGGCTTACCATTACCGACATCAATGGATGTACCGCTACGCGTGTTCGTGCCAATGTGCAGCCGGTGGTACCTGTTATTCAGTTCAACGATTCTACAGGTTGTAGGCCTTTGATGGTGAATTTCACTACACCAACCAACGCGGCAAATTATTTTTGGGATTTCGGTGATGGAAGCACTTCTACACTTCAAAACCCGAACCACTTGTATGTGACCGCTGGTAACTTCACCGTAACACTGAACTGCATATTAGCATCTGGTTGTACAGCTACAACGGTTATGCCTACTTTGATCGATGTTAATGCTCCAGTTAGCGATTTCTATTCGCCCACTGCTGCCGTTTGTGCTCCATCATTGGTAAGCTTCGTGAACCAGTCAACAGGTGCCACATCTTGGAAGTGGGATTTCGGTGATGGTACAACATCCACAAACGAGAATCCTGCGCATATATATCACTTGCCTGGTGTGTACACCGTTACCTTGATCTCATTCTCAGCAGTAGGATGTTCTGATACGCTGGTGAAAGTTGACTATGTAACCGTACCAGGAACATACTCGGAGTTTACCATGGCCAATGCGGTCAATTGCTTCAATACCGCGGTTCAATTTGTGGATTTATCAATCGGTGCCACTTCATGGTTCTGGAACTTCGGTGATGGGTTCACATCCACATTGCAAAATCCTACCCATACCTATCAGGATTCTGGCAGCTACACGGTAACACTCATTACATCTAACAACACCGGTTGTAGTTCGTTTTATACGTTGCCAAACCCCATCACCATTTATCCGTTGCCTGAAGCGATTGCTACCGTATCATCAGCGATAGGTTGCCATCCGTTGGCGGTTTCCTTTAGCAACCAATCAATCAACGCCAGCTCATACCATTGGGATTTCGGTAATGGCGACACTTCTAATTTGGCGACACCCAATTATAGTTATACCGCTCCTGGCTCATTTCAGGTGCAATTAATCGCCTACACGAACATGGGTTGTGCGGATACGCTGATGCTTCCAGGATTCATTACCGTTAATCCTACTCCGTCTGCAGCCTTCACCACCTCAGGTAACCAAGGTTGCAATCCATACCCTGTAGCATTCACGAATAATTCAACTTTCCTTTCTGGTCCAATGTACAATTGGAGCTTTGGAAGCGGAGCTAATTCTTCTTTGGCTTCTCCTTCATACACCTATGCTGATTCCGGTAACTACCTGGTAACACTTGTAATTGTTAACCAAGAAGGATGTTCGGATACAACTACAGCAAACATTCAAGTAAACTTGACGCCAACGGCCAACGCATCCATGGTTAACATATTGGGATGTGCGCCTATCGTTACAAGTTTTACTAATCTTTCATTGAACGCTGATTCCATTGTGTGGCATTTTGGTGATGGTACCACTTCGGTGGATGCAAATCCCACACACCAGTATAATGCTGGTAATTACAATCCTTATTTGGTGGCATATTCTAATGCTGGTTGTAGGGATACGTTTATGCTTCCCGGACAAGTATTGGTGCATCCAGTTCCAACTGCAGCATTCACTGCAAGTCAAAACGCAGGGTGTCCGGGTTCTACCTTTGCCATGCAGAATCAATCCACTCCTACTATAGGATTGGTTTACTCTTGGAATATTGCAGGTGCCTCTTATTCATCGCTCAATCCATCAGTTGTATTGAACACTCCAGGTTTTTATGATGCCTCATTGGTGGTCACCAATCAATTCGGTTGTTCAGACACATTGACTAACACTGCATACATTGAAGTTTACGATACTTTGCCTCCACCTTTATCGCCAATCTTGAGCGTTAGCGTAGTGGACGACCAATCGGTGGAGATTGTTTGGCAGAACACGGCTGTTAGTGATTTTGGTGCTTACCGTTTGTTCCGCAAAAACAACGATACTGGATTGTTTACGCAAGTATATTCCACTACTACCAATCCGGTGATTGGTCCCGGTGGTACCAGCAGCTTCATTGATAATGGATTGAACACGTTGCGTAATACCTATACATACAAATTGCAAACGGAGGATCGCTGTGCCTATGTTCTGCCATTGAGTGCATCTGTGGCTCACACCACGATCAATATTACAGCTACGGCCAACTCTAACAATATTCGTGTAGAGTGGACGCCTTACGGCGGATGCCAGGTAGCTTCTTACGAGCTGGAGCGTCTCGACCTTACATCAGGTATTATCGACCATGTGGCATCATTGCCAGGAACCGTAACTTCATACGATGATTTGGATTTCCCTTGTCCGTTCCCATATTCTTACAGAGTTCGCGCTACGGATTTGTGTGGCAACACTTATGTGTCTTGGAGTGACACCTCTGCTGCAACTCCTGCAAACATCTTAGCAGGTCAAAAGGTGGATGTGGTTCGTTCCACTGTGGTGGATGACCAGGATGTGCTCACCGAGTGGGCTCCTCCTGCCTTGCGCCCTGATCGTGTGAAGGAGTACAGGATCCTACGCTCAGAGGGTAATACCAACTTCACGGAGGTTGCTCGCGTACCTGCCGGCACCTTGTTGTATCGTGATTCGGATGTTGATGTACACAAGACCGAGTATTTCTATCGTATAGAAATCATCACCGACTGTGAATTGGTAGGGGAGATGAGCAACCAAAGTTCATCCATATTCCTGCAGTCAGATTACGATTATAACAACTTTAAATCGAAGCTTTGGTGGACTCCCTACAATGCTTGGGACACCGGGGTCGATTATTATGTGATAGAGAAGTTGAATGGTTTAGGGACTTGGGATGTCATCCGCACGGTTGATGGCAACACCTTGGATACCACATTCGACGAATAAAAAGTTCCATCCGTTTAATAAATACAGTTTCCATCCATCCATCAGTTGAAGGAGCCGCCGCCTGAAAAGGTGTGCGGCTTTTTCGTTTTTCATGTAATGCTCTATTGACAGAAACAAACTGTTCTTGACTTTCAGTTT
>JBJTQS010000049.1:0-3267 GCA_046075765.1 Bacteroidota bacterium | reverse complement strand
TGTAATTGTGAGTGGCCATCACTACGGCGCATCCGTTCTTGCTGATGTCGAAAAACAAGCGCATGATGCCGTTGCTGGTTTCCGGATCAAGATTGCCACTGGGTTCATCGGCCAAAATAACTTCAGGATCGTTCAGCAAAGCTCGGGCAATAGCCAATCGCTGTTGTTCACCGCCCGAAAGCTCGTGCGGCATTTTGTATCCTTTAGACTCCAAACCCACCTTGCCCAACACTTCGTTCACGCGTTCCATGATTTGGTTTTTGTCGGTCCAGCCCGTAGCCTTCAACACAAACACAAGGTTTTCACGCGAGCTGCGGTCGGGAAGCAATTGAAAGTCTTGGAAAACGATTCCCAATTTGCGTCGCAAAAAGGGGATTTCCTTTTCCTTGAGAGCATTGAGTTGGAAACCCGCCACCTGACCTGTACCCTGAAGCAATGGAAGCTCGCCATAAAGCAATTTCAAAAAACTGCTTTTGCCACTACCGGTTCGGCCAATCAGGTAAACGAATTCGCCGGGTGAAATTTGAAGGTTGACCTGGCTCAGCACCAGGTTTTTTTGCTGAAACACATTTACATCTTTCAGCGAAATGATGGGAGCTTCGGTTGTCATTTGGTGGTATCGAAATCCAACTTGATTACTTTGCCAAAAGGCATTTCCCGGATCATCTCAATCATCTGCTGCTCGCGATCGCCTAATCCGCACTTCACCAACGCTTTCTCTGGACGATCAACACGGAAGTATGCCAAAAGCGTGAAATTATCATCGCGCAACTGCACGTAATCGGGAATTTTGGCTTTGCCTTTGATCTTGAGGATGTACATCCGAAAACCGGGGTTGATAGGATGCAAACATAATAAATAACAACCCGAAACAAGGTCATCACCAAGTGAAAAACACAGCATAAAACAGGTCTCTTTTCACCAAGCGCGTGTTGATAAATCAAGGGAGGCATGTAATAAAGCGGCAATAGAGGCCGTTTCTTACAAGTAACTTTGCAAAGGCGCCTGATTTTTCGCTTTAAAATGAATCCCAAACCAATCGTTAGCTACACTATGAAACACCTCTGGGTTTTCCTTCTGATTTGCTTGCTGCAACCGGCCCTCGCACAGCAGCGACACAGTCATTACGACCCATCCCAAAAATATGAAAAAGCGCTCGAGCTTTTCACCAAGCAGCAATACAGCGCGGCTCGTAAACAGTTTCGTGATTTCCTACAGGAAGAACCCGATGCTCCCATCAATAACCGAATCAACGCCGAATACTACAGTGCCGTGAGTGGAGCCGAGTTGTACCATCCCGATGCCGAAGCTGAAATCGTAGCCTTCATCGACCGCCATCCTGAAAGTTTGAAAGCCAAAACCGCTTGGTTCGAGGCTGCCCGCGTATTGTATCGCCAGAAAAAATTCAAGAAGGCAACAGCCTACTTCGAGAAAACGGATTTGCGCTATTTGAACAACGAAGAAATCGCTGAATATTATTTCAAAACCGGTTATGCCTACTTCAACATCGAAGACTACAACCGCGCAAGCAAGAATTTGTCTGAAATCTTGAAGGTCGAGTCGCGTTACAAGACCGCAGCCATTTATTATTATGCGCATGTAGCCTATCAGAACAACAACCTGAATACGGCCAATGAATATTTCCGCATGCTCGACTCATCGGAAACATTCGGCCCATTGGTGCCCTACTACATCATCCAAATCAGATACGAGCAAAAGCGCTACGACGAAGTCATCGACTATTACAAGACCATCGAGAGCCGCGCAGATGTGAAGAACCGTGCCGAGATCGACCGTTATGTGGCGGAGTCCTATTATGGCAAGGGTGATTTCCGTCAGGCGCTCAAGATGTTCGAATCATTCGAAAAGACTTATCCAAAATTGAGTCGAGAAGATTACTATCAGCTGGGTTATTGCAATTACCAAGCAGGAAACCATGCCCGTGCCGCCACCTACTTCGAGAAAACGGTGAATACGCGTGATGAAATGCAGCAGACCGCATACTTCAACATGGGCGATTGCTTTCTGAAAATCAAAAACAAGCAGTCGGCTTACAACGCATTCCGTTTCGCATCGCGCGACACCTTCGATCGCAAGATTCAGGAGGATGCACTCTTCACCTACGCCAAGCTTTCGTTCGAACTCAACTACCAGCCTGTTGCCATCAACGCTATGAACGAGCTGCTGGCCACCTTCCCCGATTCGAAATACAAGGATGAAGCGAATGAGATACTGGCTCAACTCCTCATCACTACCCGTAATTACAAAGACGCTTTGGCATCGCTCGACAAAATCCGCAGTCGCAGTCCGAAAGCAAACGCAGCCTACCAGAAAGTGGCATATTTCAGAGCCATAGAATTGTTCAACGACAAAGACTACGAGAAAGCCATCGGCCTGTTCAACAAAGCCATCACCAACGAATCAGACCAAATGATTCGAGCGAATGCGATGTATTGGAAGGCCGAAGCGATTTATGCGCAGGGCCAATACGATGCAGCGCTCAAGCAATACCGCATCTTCCTTTTTAATCCGCCTTCCATCAATTCGCCACTTTACAATTCGGCACATTACAACTTGGGCTATTGCCACTTCAAGCTTGAAAACTATGCTGAGTCGAACACCTGGTTCCGCAAATACATCCGCAACAAGGAGGAGACTACCACATCCAAGTATAACGATGCCTTGATCCGTACAGGTGATGGCAGCTTGGTGCTGAAGGAGTACGACAACGCCCTTTCATTCTACAATCAAGCCATAGATGCCAAGGCGAAAAGCTCCGATTACGCGCTCTTCCAAACGGGAATCATCCGTGGTATTCGTGGTGAGAATGCCGATAAGGCGCGCATCATGGATAAATTGGTTTCATCGTATCCGAAATCCATTTATGCTGCGGCCGCATACTTCGAAAAAGGTGAAGCATTGCTTTCAGAAGGTAACTTCAAGGGGGCTGAAGACATCTACCGCAAGGTGAGTCGCGATTACCCAAACAGCGATTATGCGCGCAAAGCGATGCTGAAGACCGGCCTCACTTTGTACAACCAGCAGCAGGATGAAAAAGCTTTGGCGGTGTATAAGGATGTGGTGAAAAAATATCCTGGCACTACCGAATGTGTGGCAGCCCTCACCGGCATCAAAAACATCTACGTTAGTGCAGGTAATCCCGACGGATACTTCGATTATGTGAAGGAAGTTCCATCGGTGAATGTCAGCGCAGGTGCACAAGATTCCATTACATACGAGGCTGCCGAGCAATTGTACATGAAGGGC
>JBJTQS010000048.1:0-3716 GCA_046075765.1 Bacteroidota bacterium | reverse complement strand
TTCACAATGCTGGTGTCCTCATCCATCACGATGAAACCACCCGAACCGAGCATGGTGCCTGAGGCGAATCCGCCATCAGCAAGAGATTCGTAACTCATCAAACGAGGTTCGCCGTTGGCGGTCTTCCAGAAGAGCTCGCCTGGCAAAATCGGAACAGATGATCCGCCCGCAACCACCGCCTTCAATTTCTTTCCATTGCGAATTCCTCCGCAATAGTTATCGGAGAACAGGAACTCCTCAGCAGGCAAACCGAGTTCAATCTCATACACACCAGGCTTATTGATGTGTCCGCAAGCGGATATGAGTTTGGTTCCGGTGCTCTTGCCTATTCCAATCTTGGCATATTCATCGCCACCCATGTTCACGATGTGAGGCACCGAGGCGATGGTTTCAACATTGTTCACAACGGTTGGACAACCCCAAACACCTTTTACCGCTGGGAACGGAGGCTTGATCCGTGGATTGCCTCGCTTTCCTTCGAGCGACTCGATGAGTGCGGTTTCTTCTCCACAAATGTAGGCGCCTCCACCTGGATGCACATACAAATCGAGTGAGAACCCGCTGCCCATTATATTCTTGCCCAATAATCCGGCTTCATACGCTTCCGCGATGGCTTCTTCGAGAATGTGATACACATACATCATCTCACCACGGATGTAGATGTAGGATGTGTTGGCACCTAATGCGAAACTCGAAACGATCATGCCTTCGATGAGTGCATGCGGCAGGTGCGACATCAAATATCGATCCTTGAAGGTACCGGGCTCACTCTCATCGGCGTTGCACACCAAATAACGAGGAACGCCCTCTGGTTTTGCGATAAAGCTCCATTTCATACCGGCAGGAAAACCTGCACCTCCCCTACCACGCAAACCAGACTTCTTCACTTCTTCAGTGACCTCATCTGGCTTCATGGATTTCAATGCTTTTTCTAGAGCTTGGTAACCACCGTTCTCGCGGTAAGCTTTCAAACCTCGGATGCCGGGAACATCAATATGCTTCAGAAGTATTTTCCTGCTCATGCTTTGATCTTGTCTTTAGCGAAGTGCGAAATGCACACTCCCTGGTTCCGGTAATCATCCAATATGTCATCCACCTTGTTGGTGGTCAAATTCTCGTGATAGGTTTGTCCGATCTGCATCATGGGTGCGGTGCCGCAAGATGCAAGACATTCAACTGTTTTTAAAGTGAACATGCCGTCGGAAGAGGTTTGACCTTCCTTGATGTTCAATTTCTTCTCGATATACTTCACAATATCCTCAGCTCCTAGCAACCAACATGGACCCGTGCGACACACTTCGATGACACACTTACCAACCGGTTTCAAGTTGAACATGGTGTAGAATGAAGCAACCTCATACACTTCAATGGGCTGGATGGAAAGTATCTCAGCAACCTTATCCATTACAGGAACGCTGAGCCAACCATCAAACTCCGCTTGTGCAATGTGCAAAACAGGCAGTATCGCAGATTTCTGCTTACCTGCCGGGTATCGTTTGATGATTTTGGCGATCAGAGCCGATGCATCATCGCTGAATACCACTTCGCTCTTGTCCTTGTGCCTCATCGGTTATTATTAGTTCTGTTCAATTTCAATTTTAAATCACGCATCCAATTCACCAGCGATCACATTCATGGAGCTCATGGTAAGAATCGCATCCGACAACATGCTTCCGCGGATCATATCGGCGTAAGCTTGGTAATAAATGTAACAAGGGCGACGGAAATGCAGACGGTAAGGGGTGCGACCGCCATCGCTGATAAGATAGAATCCTAACTCACCATTGCCACCTTCAACGCAGTGGTAAACTTCTCCTTTGGGAACATCCACTTCACCCATCACAATCTTGAAATGCCAAATCAGACCTTCCATGGTGTTGTACACTTCATCTTTGGGAGGCAGGTAAAATTCGGGCACATCGGCATGGAACGAGGTTTGGTCTTTGAGCGACTGCAGCTTTTGAATGGCTTGTCGAATGATAGACAAGCTCTGCTGCATCTCCTCGTGTCGAACCATGTAACGATCGTAGGTGTCGCCGTTTGTGCCAACGGGAATGATGAAATCAAAATCCTGGTAAGAGGAATATGGATTCATTACACGCACATCGTAATCAACTCCTGCAGCACGCAGGTTTGGTCCTGTGAAGCCGTAGTTGAGAGCCGCTTCCGCGGAGATGGGACCGCAATTGATGGTGCGATCCATGAATATGCGGTTACGGTTGAGCAGGTTCTCGAACTCCTTCAAAACTTTCGGGAATTCATTGAGGAACTTCTCGATTTTCTGCCAAGCAGCCGGACTGAAATCGCGCTCCAATCCTCCTATACGACCAATGTTGGTTGTTAAACGCGCACCACAGATCTCCTCGTAAATCTCATAGATTTTCTCGCGCTCCTGGAACATGTAAACGAAACCGGTCAATGCTCCTGAGTCAACACCAATAACGGCATTGCAGATGATGTGGTCGGCTATTCGGGAGAGCTCCATGATGATGACACGGAGATACTCTACCCGCTTGGGTATTTCGGCACCTATCAATTTCTCAACCGTCATGTGCCATCCCATGTTATTGATTGGAGATGAACAATAGTTGAGACGATCGGTTATTGGTGTAATCTGATAATAAGGTCTACGCTCAGCCAATTTCTCAAAAGCACGGTGTATGTAACCGATGGTTGGCTCGGAGTGCATGATGATTTCGCCATCCATCTTCAAGACATTCTGGAAAATACCATGCGTTGCCGGGTGCGTTGGACCTAGGTTCAGCGTGGTGTATTCCTTCTCCGAAGGAGGGAACTGAGAGGGGTTGTATGGATTTTGTTCAGACAAAAAAGTAAGGGTCAAAGGTCAATAGTAATTGGTCATTGGTCATTGATTAATCGTCAACCCTTCGTCCGATAGCTATCGGACGGGGCTCAGGGCGAGTCGTATATCGTCAATCGTCAATCGTTTTCATCTTCCAAACATCTTATCATCCTTATCCCTCCTAAACGGATCCTCGAGTGGATATTCCTTGCGGAGTGGCCAGCCTTCGAGGGAGTCCATGTTCAGGATTCTTCTGAGGTCGGGGTGACCGGTGAAACGGAATCCGTAGAAATCGTATGCTTCGCGCTCCATCCAATTGGCTGCTTTGAACATGCCGGTCAAGGTTGGGAACACGGGTGGATCGTAATTGGTAAATGCTTTGAGGCGGATACGGTAGTTGTTCTCCAAGCTGTGCAGCTGGTACATCATGCCGAACTTTTGCTTCGCATCTGGGAAATGCAAACCACAACATGTCGTCAAGAATCCAAAACGCAGCGAAGGCTCATCCTTGAGATAAGTGATGATGTCTACGATGGAATCATGGTCGATAACCAATGAGAGGAATCCGTAAGGCATATCATGCTCCAGCAACTTTCCAGGAAAACGCGCCTCTATCATATCGAGGATCATACGGTTGTTATCTGCAGTCATTATTTGATTCCGTATGATTCCAGTAATGCTTTGTATTCATCTGAGTCGCGGCGACGCAGTGATTCGCTTTGTACAAGCTCTTGTATTTTCAACACTCCATCCAAGATTTGCTCAGGTCGAGGTGGACAACCAGGAACATAAACATCCACAGGAATGATGCGATCAATACCTTGCAGTACGCTATAGGTGTCGAATATACCACCACTGGATGCACATGCGCCAACAGATAGTACCCAACGGGGCTCGGCCATTTGCTCGTAAA